>NZ_JBSFLV010000019.1:0-98273 GCF_053599215.1 Streptomyces sp. NPDC001002
CTCCGGTACGGGCCTGGTCGGCGAACTCGTGCGCCGCGGTGGCGTGGCCCGGGTCGTCGGCGTAGACGCCCGGCCGGTCGCGCAGACACGCCTCGCGTGCGGCCGGCAGCGCGTCGACGCCGACGACCCGGGCCACGCCACCGCGGCGCACGAGTTCGCCGACCAGGCCCGTACCGGAGCCGACGTCGAGGACCGTCATCGAGCCCGGATCCAGCCCGAGGCGCTCGGCCGCGCGCAGGAAGCCCTCGGCCGCGACCTGCGGCGACGTGCACCGCAGCCGTTCCTGGACGACATGCTCGTAGAGCCCTGGTACGGCGTAGATCCGCGTGTACTCGTGCAGGTGCACCGTCTCGTGCCCGCTCAGCGCGATGTACTCGCCGTCTGTCTCCGGCGGGCCGAGGAGACGGACCCCCGCGAACGCATCTGTCATGTCCGCGAGCCTATGCGGGAACGGCCGCGTCGAGGGTGTGATGCCCGTCCCGGGTCCTCCCACGGCCTCGGTCGACACCGGGATGCGGTGATTCGTGTCGGCTACGCTGACCGCGTGGCTCAAGGACATGGCTCGAAGCCCCACCTGCCGGCCGCAGCGGGTTCGGGCCGCGCACCAGGACAGGGTCCGGGCCGGGGCAGACCCGGTCTCATCGACCGCCGCGAGCTGGTCGCCACCCTGGACCGCGCGGCCGAGAAGCCGGTGACGATGATCTCCGCGCCGGCCGGCAGCGGAAAGACCTCGCTCCTGCGCGCCTGGGCCGACCGGCCGGGCCGGGACCGTCGTATCGCGTTCGTGTCCGTACGGCCGAGTCAGCAGGACGCGCAGCTGTTCTGGCTCGCTCTGCTGGACGCGGTCCGCGTCGCGGCCGACGCCGAGGGTGCCGCGGAGCCGCCGCCCGTGGCCCCCGGTTTCAACGGCGGCGCCTTGATCGAGAAGGCGCTGTCCGAGCTCACGGCGTCCGGCGGACCCTTCTACCTCGTCATCGACGACCTGCACGAACTCGACTCCGCGGAAGCCACCGAACAGCTCACGGCCCTGCTGACGCGTCTCCCCCAGGGCGTGCACGCGATCGTGGCCACCCGGCACGACCTGCCACTGCGGCTGCACAGACTGCGGCTGAACGGGGAACTGGCCGAGATCCGCGCGGCCGAACTGCGCTTCACCGAGGCCGAGACCCGTGAGCTGCTCGCCGCCTGCGAAGTAGCGCTGCCCGACGATGTGGCCGGCGTGCTGCATCAGCGTGCCGAGGGCTGGGCAGCCGGGCTGCGGCTCGCGGTGCTCTCGCTGACCGGGCACCCGGATCCCGAACGGTTCGTCGCCGAGTTCTCCGGCAGTCACCGTACGGTCGCCGAGTACCTGATGGCCGAGATGCTGGAGCGCCAACCGGCCGACGTACAAAGGCTGTTGCTGCGCACCTCCCTGCTGGACCGGGTCAACGGCGAGCTGGCCGATCTGCTCACGGGCGCGGCCGGTTCGGAGCGTGTCCTGCTGGAGCTGGAGGACGCCAACGCCTTCGTCGTGTCCCTCGGCCCCGACCGCACATGGTTCCGCTACCACCGTCTGTTCGCCGACCTGCTCCGGCTGGAACTGCGCCGCACCCTCCCGCAGGCCATCCCGGAACTGCACCGACTGGCCGCGCGGTGGTTCGCCGAACACACCCAGACCGCCGACGCCGTACGGCATCTGCAGGCCGCGGGCGACTGGGCCGAGGCCGCCCGTCTGCTCACGGATCACACCGTCAGTCTCACGCTCGACGGACAGGGCGGGACGGTGGTGGCGCTGCTGCGCGGCTTCCGGGCCGGCGCCGGCGAGGACTCCCCGGAGCTGGCGCTGGTGTACGCCAACGCCGACCTGCACCAGCACCGACTGGACGAGGCCCAGGCGCACTTGGAGATCGCCAGGTCGTACGCCGCTACGACACCGCCCGACCGCCGACCCCGGCTGCGGACGGCGATCGCGTCCCTGGAGCTGCTGCTGGCCCGGCTGCGCGGGCACTTCGACGCCGTGTTCGAGCAGGCGGACGCGCTGCCCTCCCCCGCCGCCGGTCACTCCAACACCGAGGTCGCGCTCGCCGGTGACCTACGGGCCCTCGCCCTGCTGAATCTGGGGGTCACCGAGGCCTGGTCGCTGCGGCTCGCCGACAGCGAGCGGCACCTTCTGGAGGGCGCCGCGCTCGCCCATGACATCGGCCGCCCCTACCTGGAGGTCGCCTGCCGCGCCCACCTCGGGTTCGTCTCCGGCGGCCGTTCCTTCGCCCTGGTCCGGCAGCGCTGCGAGGAGGCCATCGCGCTGGCCACGCGGTACGGCTGGGACGCCGAGCCGGTGATCGCGCCCGCGCAGGTGTCCCTCGCCGGGACGTTGATCTGCGCGGGCGAGTTCGACGAAGGGGAACGGTGGCTGAACCGCGCACGGCGGGGCACCCGGTCCGAGGGCGAACCCGGCGTCCGGCTGCTGGTGCGGCTGATCTCCGCGATGCTTCCGGCGGCGCGCGGCCAACTCCGGGAGGCACTGGCCGAGTTGACCGCCGCCGAGCAGGTGCAGGCACACATGGTGGGCCGGCACGGACTCTCGTCCCGGGTGACGGCCTGGACGATGGCCACGCAGGCCCGCCTCGGGATGGTCGACCAGGCGCGGACGCTCCTCGCCGGCCTCGACGACCGGCAGGCCGCCGCCGGCGAGATCCGCACCGCGGCCGCGGTGATCCGCCTCGCCGAGAAGGACCCCGCCGCCGCTCACCGCGAGCTGCGGTCCGTCCTGGACGGCACCGCCCCCGTCAACTCCCTCCTCACCCCGATCGAGGCGCATCTCCTGGACGCACTCGCCTGCCGCGACCTGGGCGACGATCTCGCGGCGGGGGCGGCCGTCGAGCAGGCACTGCACCTGGCCGAGCCGGACCGGGTGGTCCTGCCCTTCGCGACGACCGGTGCCTGGGAACTCCTCGACGCCGTGCAGCACAGGACCTCGCACACCGCGCTGGTCTCCGACATCCTCGACGCCGTACACGGCGGCGCCCCGGCCGGGCCGGACCGGTCGGCCGCGGGACCTGCCGAGGAACTCAGCCCGAGCGAGCTGCGTGTCCTGCGCTATCTGCCGACCAACCTCACCCGGCCCGAGATCGCCGCCGAACTGTCGGTCTCGCCCAACACCGTCAACACCCACATCCGCCGGATCTACGCCAAGCTCGGCGCCAGGGACCGGTCCTCGGCGGTGCAGCGCGGCCGAGAGCTGCGGCTGCTGTCGAACGGCCGCGGCTGAGCCTCGTACGATCGCCGGAATCCGGTACCTCCCTACGATCACCGCAGTCCCGTGCCTCCGTACGATCACCGGAATCCGGTGAGGCGGATTCACCTGGCGCGCGGCGACCATCGGCACATGGGTGATGACCCTGTCCTGTATCAGATCCGGGTCGACGGCCACCTCGGCCCCACCCTGCTGACGGCGTTCCCGACGTTCGCGCCGGAGCGGCAGGGTGCCGAGACGGTGCTCACCGGGCTGCTGCCGGACGCCGCGGCGCTCTTCGGCGTGCTCTCCGAGATCGAGGCCCTCGGTCTGGATCTCCTCGAAGTCCGCAGAGTCCGGCCCCCAGCGAAGGGAGATGCTCCGTGAGCACCGAGCAGCGACAGACCCTCGACGCGATCCTGCGTCAGTCCGCCTTCCCCGTCGGCAGTTCCGTCGACGAACAACGGCGCCAGCTCCGCGAGTTGACGTCGGCGCAGCCGCTGCCGCCTGAAGTGACCGTTAAATCGGGCGAGTTGGGCAGTGTTCCGGTCTCCGAGGTCACGGTCGACGGGGTCGAACCCCGGCATGTCGTCCTGTACTTCCACGGCGGTGTCTACGTCCTCGGCGACGCGCTCAGCGCCGCGGGCCTGGCCTCGCAGGTCGGCCGACGGACCGGTGCCAGGGCCTTCTCCGTCGACTACCGGCTCGCCCCCGAACACCCGTATCCGGCAGCGGTGGACGACGCGTTGGCAGCCTACGAAGCCCTCCTGCGGGACGGCACGGCCCCCTCGGACATCGTCTTCGCGGGCGAGTCGGCCGGCGGTGGACTCGCCGTCGCCACGCTGGTCAACGCCCGCGAGCACGGACTGCCCCTGCCCGCGGCCACGTACGCCATGTCGCCGTACGCCGACCTCACGCTGGCCGGGACGAGCATCGACGCCAAGCACGACGTCGATCCGCTGCTAAGCCGGGAGCTCCTCGAACCCCGGGTCAGCGACTACACGGCGGGAGGGGACGCCGGGCTCGGCCTGATCAGCCCCGTCTTCGCGGACCTCTCCGGTCTGCCGCCCCTCCTCATCCAGGTCGGCTCCCACGAGGTCCTCCTCGACGACGCCGTACGCCTCGCCCAGCAGGCCGCCGCGGCGGACGTGGAGGTCACGCTGGAGGTCACCCCTGGGGTACCGCACGTCTTCCAGGCCTACGGTCCGCTCCTGGACGAAGCGACCGTCGCGCTGGACAGCGCCGGACGGTTCCTGACCGCGCGGCTCACCGGTGCGAACGCGTGACGTGACCGGAGAGCGCCGGGACCAGGGGTGACTCCGAACGGGTCCTGGCGGCTCAGCGCGCCGTCAGGCCGACGATCCGCCACAGCCCGTCGTTGCTGCTGCCGGCGGTGTACGCGTCCCCGGACGCCGCCAGCGAGAAGCTGAAGCTGTTGACCCCGACGAGGTTGGTGACGTGGGACTGGACGCCGGTGACGGGGTTCACGCGCTTCACTTCGTGGACCACCTGGAAGTAGACCAGGCCGTCGGGGCCGACCGAGATCGACGTGGGTTCGTAGGCCTGGGTGACCAGTGTGCGGGTCGCACCGGTGGTCACGTTCGTCTGCAGAATGCGGCCGGTCATCATGTCCGCGGTGTAGGCGAGTCCTGCCTTGTCGAACGCGAGGCCGTACGAGAACCCGAGGCCCGTGGCCACCACGCGCGCCGCCCCGCCGTCCGGGACCGCGACGATCTCTCCGTTGCCGTCGGTGACATAGGTGGTGGTGCCGACGCGTGCCACGCCGAAGAGCGAGGGCAGGCCGGAGGCCAGGGTCCGGCGGCTGCCCGTGGCGAGCGAGACCTGCTGAAGCACGCCGTCGAAGTTGGTGATGTACGCGTTGCCGTCCGCGACGGCCACTCCCCGGAGGTTGCCCAGACCGGTGGTGACCGTGGTGAGCGCTCCGGAGGCCAGGTCGAGCTTGAGCAGATCGCCTCCGGAGTACGCCAGATACAGCGACCCCGCATTGTCCGGAGCGATGGCGACCGGGGAACCGGCCCCCGGCGCGATCTGCACACACGCCGTGGACGGGCACTTGACGTCACCCGCCGCCGCAACCGCCGGAGTGGCCACGGTCATTGCGGTGCCCGTCGCCAGTAACGCGCCGAGGGCGAGCGCCACGCCCAGCGCGCGCCCGCGGCTGCCGAGAGAGCGGGCGGGTCGGTCGAGCGGGAAGCGCGTCGCGGTCCTAGATCTCATCGTTGAGTCCATCCGTTCCTGTGCGTCGACGATCGGAGGCCCACGGGATCGCCGCGGGCACTGCACTGGCTACGTACTGCTGCTCGTTGAGGTTCACGAGGCCGAGAGATTGCGGCAATTGCAAGGCGTCGGCTCTCCCCAGGACAGCCGACACCCTCCTTCCCTTCGGGTCAGCGGCGGTACGAGCGGCAGTGGAGGGCGTTCTCCACCGCGGCGGCCATGGCCTGCTGGCCCTGGGCGTTGGGGTGCGCGGGTGCGGCCGGAGCCGTCGCGACCAGGGGCTCGATCCAGCGCTCTCCGGCCGGCCGGCACATGTCGTGCCCCACGGTGGGGGTGTAGGTGTCGACGTAGCCCGCGCCGTTCGCCGAAGCCTGGCTCGCGAGCATCGAGTTGAGCTTCTTCTCGGTGTCCCGCAGATAGGCGAAGTCACCGGCCGCGATCGGTACGGCGGACCCGGTGCAGCCGACCCCGTCCTCCGGGAACAGGTCGGGATAGCCGACCACCACGACCTTGGCGTACGGCGCCCGCTCCCGGACGGCGTCCAGCGCGGCGGCGATCTTCGGAGCGATGTCGTTGACCCGCTGCTCCAGCCGGTCGGTGCCGTCGCTCGTGAAGAACGTCTGACAGGGGTGGCCCGTCGGGTCCTTGGACGTCAGGCCGGCGCAGGTGGCGAGGTTGTTGGAGAAGCCGAGGTCGTTGCCGCCGACGGTCAGGGTGACCACGTCCGTGTCGGCGCTGAGCGCGTCCAGCTGCGGCGGCTGCGCACCCTGCGGTCCGGCCAGGGCCGTCGTCGTGGCGCCCGAGCAACTGACGTCCGTCAGCTGCCAGTTCCGCGCCGCCGCGAGCAGCGACGGATAGTTCCCGTCGGACCGCGCGCACGCGGTGTCGACCTGGGTCGGGATGCCGGGGCCGGAGGCGTACGAGTCGCCCAGCGCGACATAGTCGACGGTGCGCGCGGTGGGTCGCGCGGTGGATATCGAGGCACTCGCCGCGGTCGCGCCCGCGGCGGACAGGGCCATCGCGCAACACGCCACCAGCGTGCCGCGCAGCAGGCCTCTGCGGCCGGGGGAACTCTTGGTCTGCTTGTTCAAGTCCATCCATTCGTCAAGCCCCCTGGGTGGCGGGGGCATCGTCCTGGCGAAACGTCAAACGGCTTGCGCGCCAAGGAGGTTCACCAGTTCGCGGTGACCGCTATCGGTTGTGGCTGCGCCGGAGGTGGGATTCGGCGTAGGCATGCGTGCGGAAGGCGAGGACGGGGTCGTCGGAGAGCTGGATGCCGGGGGTGATTCGGGTGGGGTTGAAGGCTTGCGTGTCCCAGGGGTCCTGGTCGTCGGCGGGTGCGGTGATCTCCAGGCGGCCGGCGGTGATCTCCTCGCGCCCGTCGGGCCAGACGGTGCTGGGATCGTGGGTGGGGTCGTCGGGGTCGGCGAGTTGCACCCGTAGGTCGAACGCCACTGGCCCGTGGACGAGTCGCCGGTGCAGTTCGTCGGTGAGGTAGTGGGCGGTGCGGGTGGCCGCCTCGTCCGGCGTCAGGTCGGCGCGTCCGGCTTCCGGTTCCCAGCGGTACCGCACGGGCTGCCTGGCGCCGGCCGCGTCGACCCAGATGAAGGCATGGATGGCCCAGTAGGCGGCGCAGGCGTAGCTGACGGGTATGGGTGGCTGCTGCGCGACGGCTTCGGCCAGGTGGGGATGGGCACCGACGAACGCGTGTACGCGGGCCGGGTCCGGCTGATGGGTCTCCGAGTCGGGCCGCAGTGCTTCGGTCAGCTCCAGGAACTCTCTGGGCGTCGAGGCGACGAACCGCGGGACGGTGAGGGCGACGAGGTCGGTGTCACTGCCGTCGTGCAGATGGAAACGAGTGGCCATGCCACGGGTGACCGGAGCGGTGTCGGGAGTGTGCGGATTCCCCTCGGAGTTCGAGAACCGTACGGTGGCCGCGACCGGCCGTGTCTGCAGATGCGCGGCCGTGGTCAGAGCGGCCGCGGCCCCGGAGGGGATGAAGGTGGCCCGGAAGCAGGCACCCCGGGCGCTGGACCGGCGATATCCCGGATGCCTCCCGCTCATGCGCTCCATGCTGTCGACGACCTGGACGGCCAGGGTCTGATCGGTGGAACTGCTCGGCATGTCATTCCTTCGAAGACGAAACACTGGCGTGTACGGGCGGACCGCCCTCCGACGAGCCCGGCGCGGGCGTCGTCACACGCGCACTACGAGCCGCTCCGGACCCCGGTTCACTCTTGTCAGCGATGCCGGCCCGGGCCGTTCAGCACTCCGCTGAAGCCGGCCGGCACGGAAGGGTTGTCGGCCAGCCAGGCCCGTACTCGATCCGCCCCGATCTCGCTGCTGGGGCCGGACTTGAAGTAGGCGTCCAGCTGGTCCAGCAGGGCGCCCACCGCGCGGCGAGCCAGCGGCTCGCGTACGCGGTCGAGTGCCTCGCGGGCGAGGTCCATCCACATCCGCGCGTCGGTGGCGGCCGAGGGCGTGGGTGGGCCGAACGTCGCCACCGCCACCAGGCCGACGGCGGACATCGCTCTGCGGTCGAGCGGCGCGGTGGGGCTGTCCCACACGCCGGCGAAGATCGCCCGCGCGTCCGGGAAGCGGCCCGCGTGGAACGCCAGGGCTCCGCGCAGGATGGCCGCCGCCGCTCGGAGGTCGTCCGCGCTCAGTTCGTCGGCGAGCCGGACCACCTCCGAGAGCCGGATCTCGGCCGTCTCGACCGCGCCCTCCGCGATGTCCAGGCACACGTTCCTGAGGGCCGCGTACGCGTACTGGCCACGCGCACCGATGGAACGGAGGATGCGCGCCGCCTCGGTCCAGTGCGCGCGGGCGTGGTCGCGGAGGCCGGCGCTCTCGTCGGCGTCGCCGCGGAGTGTGAGGGAGCATGCCGTGGCGAAGTCGTCGCCGGAGGCGCGTGCCGCGGCGACGGCGGCCTCGCCATGACCACGGGCGCCGTCGATGTCGCCGAGTTGGAGGCAGTACGTCGTCCAGTTGGTCAGAAGGATCGCTCGCTCCCAGTGGAACTCGGTGCCTGCTACGCCCTGTTCGGCCCGTACGAAGAGTTCCTCGACGTCGGTCTGTCCGTTGAGCATGGCGTGGAGCGGCTCGTAGCAGGGCCCCAGGACGGCGAGTTCGGGGTTCTTCGCCTGGCGCCAGGCCGCCTTGTACCGGTCGATGAAGTAGCTGCCCTCCGCATGCCGGCCGATCACGTGGTTGAGCCAGACGAGCCAGGCCAGGGCGTAGAAGAGGGCCCGTTCGTCCTCATCGGTGGGCGGCTCGGCCCCTTGTTCAGCTGCGGTGTCGTAGGCCCGCAGGCTGCGTTGGAGCCGGTCGATCCCTTCTTCCTCGCGGCCGCTGATGATCCAGTAGCTGCCTCGGCGGGCTTCCAGTCGCAGTGCCTGGGCCGTTCTCGACCGGGCCATCATGAGGTCCGAGGCGGCCCTGATGTTGGCGGATTCGGCGGTGTGCCGTCTGTTCCACTCGCCCTGGTCGCCGGGCGCGATTCCGTCCGTGCTCTCGGGTACGGAACTCAGGGCCCAGGCCATGAAGCGTTCCTCCGCCTCGGCGGCCCGTCCTTCCTCCCGGAGTCGGGTGAGCGCGTACTCGCGGACCGTCTCCAGCATCCGCAGCCGACTTCCGTCGGGCGTGGAGACGGTGAACAGCAGGGATTTGTCGACCAGTTGGGCCAGCACCTGGAGGATCTCGTGGTGGTCCGTCTCGGGGAGCCGGATCGTCGTCTCGGCCACGTCGAGGGAGCAACCGCCTACGTACAGGGCGAGTTCGGTCAGCACCCGCTGCTCGGTGGTGTCGAGGAGGGCGTAGCTCCAGTCGAGGACGGCGCGCAGGGTGCGGTGCCGGGCGGGAGCGGTCCGCTTTCCCTTGGCCAGCAGGGCGAAGCGGTTGTCGAGGCGGAGTTCGATCTCGCGTACCGGCAGCAACCGCACGTGTGCGGCGGCGAGTTCGACCGCGAGCGGCAGGCCGTCCAGTCGGCGGCACAGCGAGCGGATGTCGTCCATCGCCGTCTCGTCCGCGGTGAAGGACGGGTCGATCATGACGGCGCGGGTGCGGAAGAGTTCCGCTGCTTCGCCGTCGGGCAGCGGCGCCAGGGGGTACAGCGTCTCGCCCGCGACGGCCAGCGGGGCCCTGCTGGTCGCCAGAACGGTCAGTGCGGGGCACCGGCCGAGCAGGACGGCCGTGAGCGGGGCGACCGCGTCGAGCAGGTGCTCGCAGTTGTCGAGCACGAGAAGCGCCCGCCGTCCGGCGAGGAACGAGGTGAGCCGGCGCACGTAGTCGTGCGGTGGCTGGTCCGGGCGGACCGACGCGTCGGACAGGCCCAGAGCCCCGGCGATCGCCGGGAGGACGCCCGCGCCGTCGGCGGAGGCCAGATCGACCCACCACACACCGTCGTACGAGGACTCCATCAGCGCGCAGGTCTCAAGGACGAGGCGGGTCTTGCCGACACCGCCCGGTCCTACGACGGTCACCAGCCGCTCGCGGTCCAGGACCGCACGCAGTCGGCCGAGTTCCTCGGCGCGGCCGACGAACGGGCCGAGCGGGTGGTCCGGGCCGCCTGCACCGGGCGTGGGGTGGGAATCGGGGGGCGCGGGGGAAAGCCGTACGGAGTCCGCGGTCGTCGCCCTGGGGCGCGGGTCGGCTGTCAGCAACTCCTCGTGCAGGGAACGCAGTTCGGGGGACGGGTCGACGCCCAGCTCGGTTCTCAGCAGTCTGCGGCCCGTTTCGTAGACGTCCAGGGCCTCGGCGTGGCGGCCGCAGCGGTGGAGGGCGAGCATCAGGCGGGCCCGGGAGCGCTCGCGCAGGGGGGCGGCGGCGACGAGGGCCGTCAGTTCGGGGACCAGTTCCTCCGCGCGGCCGAGTTCGAGGCCCGCGGCGCCGGCGTCCTCCTGTGCGCTGTGGCGCAGTTCCTCAAGGCGCAGACGTTCGGCGTCGAAGACCCGGCCCTTGAGGTCCTCCAGCGCGCGGCCCCGCCACAGTGCCAGGCCCCGGCGGAGAGTGTCCTCCGCCCGCCGGTACGCCCCGGCCTCCAGGTGCTCGCGCCCTTCGTGGACCGCCGCCTCGAAGCGGACCGTGTCGAGGTCGTCCTCCGGTCCCAGGGCGAAGCGGTATCCGCCGTGCCTCGACTGCAGACGCCCCTCCTGGCCCCGTGCCGCGAGCGCCGCGCGCACCTTGGTCACCTGGACCTGAAGCGCGTTGACCGGGTCCTTGGCGTCTCGGTCCTCCCAGAGTTCGTCGATGAGGGTGTCGCGGCGCACGACCGCTCCCCCGGCCAGCAGCAGCCGGCCGACGACCGCGCGGGAGACGGCGCCCGGAAGCGCGATGGCGCCGCTCCCGTCGGCCAGCTCCAGACGGCCGAGCAGGCGGAGGTGCAGGGCGTCATCGTTCATGCGTCAGCCTTCATGCGTCAGCCTTCATCAGCGGTTCCGATGTTCGAATCCCAGGTCTCCGAGCATGTCCGTGACCGTACGAGACGGGGAGTGGTTACCGGCAAGGCACATTGGTACCCGTTGGGTACTGTTGCCGTATGACGAAGACATCGGGCCTCTGCGACGACCCCAAGAGCGTCTATTCGGCCGCCTGTCCCTGCCGCGACATGCTGGACCTGCTCGCCAACAAGTGGAGCGCTCTGGCACTGGGCGCACTGGAGGAGGGGCCCCAGCGTTTCGGCGCGCTGCGCGCCCGGCTGCAGGGCGTGAGCCCCAAGGTGCTCACCCAGACCCTGCGCCGCCTGGAGGACTACGGCCTGGTCGACCGGCAGATCTACGCGGAGGTGCCGCCCCGCGTCGAGTACAGCCTGACCCCGCTCGGCAAGGACGCCTGCGCGCCGCTCTCCCATCTGCGCACCTGGGTGGAGCAGAACATCGACCGGTTCCCGGAATCCGCCTGACCCCACGGCATCCTGGATGCCTCGCAACGGCCTCACCTCAATGGTTCCCATTGGGAAGTAGACTCCCTTGATGGTTACTACCTCCCGATAGGTACCGTGCGGGTCGTGGCCGCCGGTCCTCGTCGGCCCACCGCACCTGTCGAGGAGATCCGTGATGAGTGAGCCCTGGAAGTCGACGACCATGCCCGCCGTCGCCTACCGCAAGAGCCTGCCGATCGACGACACCGAGAGCCTGGTGGACGTCGAACTGCCCGTGCCGCAGCCGGGTCCGCACGATCTGCTGGTCCAGGTGGAGGCCATCGCGGTCAACCCCGTCGACTACAAGATCCGGCAGAGCAACGACCCGGGCGGCGAGCCCAAGGTGCTCGGCTGGGACGCCGCGGGCCGGGTCGTCGCGGTCGGTGACGAGGTGGAGTTGTTCGAGGTCGGCGACGAGGTCTTCTACGCCGGCGCGCTGAACCGGCCGGGCACCAACTCCCGCTTCCACGCGGTCGACGAGCGCATCGTCGGTCACAAGCCCCGCACGCTCTCCTTCGCCGAGGCGGCGGCGCTGCCGCTGACCTCCCTCACCGCCTGGGAGGGCCTGTTCGAGCGCCTCGGTCTGCGCGAGGGCGCTTCGGCGGAGACCGGCACCCTGCTGGTGACCGCTGCGGCGGGCGGTGTCGGGGCGATGGTGGCTCAACTGGCCCGCGCCCTCACGGGCTTGACCGTGATCGGCACCGCCTCCCGCCCGGAGACAGTCGAGTTCGCCCACCGGATGGGCGTGACGCACGTGGTCGACCACCACCGTCCGCTGCCCGCGCAGGTGGCCGAGGTGGCGCCCGGCGGCCTCGACCACATCTTCGGCACCGCGGGCACGGACAAGAACCTCGGCGCGTACGCCGACATGCTCAAGCCGTTCGGGCAGTTGCTCGCCATCGACGACTTCGGTCCCGTGGAGATCGGCCTGCTGAAGGCGAAGAGCATCTCCTTTCACTGGGAACTCATGTTCACGCGCTCGCTGTTCCACACTCCGGACGAGGTGACGCAGCACCACATCCTCGACCGGATCGCCGAGCTCGTGGACGAGGGCGCCCTGCGGACCACGGCCACCCAGGACCTCGGCACGATCAACGCGGCCCATCTGCGCGAGGCGCACCGGATCCTGGAGTCCGGCAGCACCATCGGCAAGGTGACGCTCACCGGATTCTGAGCCTTTCGTGAACCTCCTTGTTCTACGCCCCGTCTACAGACCGGAAGAGGAACAGGCCTTCTCGGAACCATGGAAACGTGACGAGCATGCGAGTGATGAGGTTCACGCCGGAGCAGCGAATCGGTCATCTGCTCGGCTGGGCAGCCGAATGGGACGGAACAAGGCGAGGTCGGAGCATGTGGGCGTACTCCCTGAGTCTGGGAGGCTCTCACGCCCTTCTGAACGACTGGGTCAACAACGAGAGGCTCATGAATCTCCTGACCCCGGAAGAAAGGAGCAGGGTGGACGCGGCGCGCCGGCGGGCGAATCGGCGCGAGACCGTCGCGCAGCGTGGAGCGCGGTGACGACGTATACGCGTCCGCCATTCGCCGAATTCGCCGTCCCTCGGAATCGGATCGTCGTCTCCGCGGGGCGTGCTCACGGGGTGTAGCCCCGCTTGGTCAGCGCGGCGCGGAGGGCCTTGAGGGCCAGGTGGGTCCGGGATTTGACCGTGCCCGGCGGTATGCCCAGCGTTTTCGCCGTCCGGGCCACGGACTGGTCCAGGAACTCGACGTGGACGAGGATCTCGCGATGCTGCAAGGTCAGGTCTCCCAGGGCCTCGCGCACGAGCTTCCTGGTGAGGGCCGGGTCCATGGACTCCGGACCGGGCATGTCGTTGAGCGCGGTGTCGACGGTCTCCGGCGGGCGGGCCTTGCGGGCTCGGTAGCCGTCGATGACGAGGTTGCGGACGACCGTGATGAGCCACGGCCGGAGGCCCTCGGCGTCGGGATCGAGGATGTCGGCGTTCTGCCAGGCGCGCAGGACGGCCTCCTGGACCAGGTCCTGGGCCTGGTGGCTGTCGCCCAGGAGCAGTCCGGTGGTCACTCTCAGCAGGAACACCCCGTGCTTGTCGTAGAGGGCACGGATGAACGCGTCGTCGCGCGCCCTGTCACGCGTCCCGCCGGTCCGGTCCGGCTGGGTGTCCCGGACTTCTGTGCTGTGCCTCATCGCCACGTTCCCCCGGTGCGCCGTGGGTCGAGGCACGGCGCACTCATTCGTTGAAAGCTGAACGGGGAAACTTTCGGGGGGACCTCTTGCCGACCACTTGATGTCCGCTTGCTCTTCCGGCGTCCGTGAGGACAGCCGTGGGAAAGGCGCGTGTCACCTCTGGTCGGACGGGCGTGTCACCCCTGGTCGGGGACCTGGGCCCGGGCGGCTCGGACCGCCGACTCCCGCAGTTCGGCGAGTCTGCCGGTCCAGTTGCCCAGCATGTCCTCGTCGTGTAGTCCGCGGACCGCGGCGAGCGTGGTGCGGATCCCGTCCACGTCGCCCGCGCAGACCGGGCACTGCCGTACGTGTCTGTCGACGACGACGGTCTCCGCGGGGTCGAGGGCCGCCATGGCGTAGGCGGCCAGTGCGGTGGTCTCCTGTTCGCATGTCACCGTGCGGTCTCCTGGAATCAGGTCGGTGTCCCGACGGCTCGGCGTGGTCCTATTCCGGAGCGATGGCGTGGTTGTTGACCCGGAAGAGGTTGAAAGGGTCGTACTGCCTCTTCAGGGCGCGCAGGCGCGTCAGGTCGGCGGCGGTGTAGACGTCCTCCGCCCGATCCTCACGACCGGCGAAGTTCGTGTACGCGAGGCCGGTGGCCCAGCGTCTGAGGCGCTCGATCATCCCGCCCAGCATGGCCGTCCCGGCCTCGACGACCTCCGGCGGACCGACGGTCGCTCCCCATACGTTGAACTCGGCGTCCCGGGCCGCGACGGGTGCCGCCGCGGCCGGCCGGTCCGCCAACGCCCCGCCGAGGTGCCTGAGTTCCAAGGCCGTGACGAGACCGCCGGCGGCCACCTGGGCGCTCTCCACAAGGGAGTTGACGGCCTGGGCCGGCAACTCGGCCAGCAGGGCGCCCTGTTCCTCGTACGGGAAGGGATCCGCGGGGTCGGTGTGCACGACGGCGTACGCGCTGTAGGGGTGGCGGCCGATCGTGTCGAGCACGCCCTCGCCGATGGCGCGGAAGGGCGCGATGAGTTTCTCGGCCTCCTCGTCGGAGCCGAGGTGGGTCACCCGGACGTGGGCGAGGAAGCGGCCGCGCAGTGGTGGGGGAATCTCCGGGGCCTGCGGGAAGTTGAGCAGCGCCACCGAGCAGGTGAAGGCGTCGGGCGCGTCACGGACGACTTCTGGGAAGGCGCGGAGCACGGCCTCGACGTGCTCGGCGGGGAAGTGGATCCCGCCGCCGTAGAAGGAGGTCACGGGGAAGAGCCGGATCTCCAGCTCGGTCACGACGCCGAAGTTGCTGCGACCGCCGCGCAGTCCCCAGAACAGCTCCGGTTCCACCTCCGCGGAGACGCGACGCAGCGTGCCGTCCGGGGTGACGACCTCGATCTCGACGACGTGGTCGGCGGCCCAGCCGAAGGACCGGCCCAGGAACGGGCTGAGTCCGCCGCCGAGGGTGAAGCCCACGACCCCGATCACCGGGCTGGATCCGTTCAGCGGTGCGAGGCCCGCCGCCTGGGCGGGATCCACCACGTCCGACCAGAGCGCGCCCGCGCCGACGCGGGCCACGGCACGCTCGGCGTCGATCTCGACCGTACGCATCGCGCCCGTCGTGACGAGCAGGAAGTCGTCCTCGGCGGGGAACGGCTGGTGCCCGGTGGCCATGACCCCGACGGGCAGGTCACGCGCGGCGGCGAAACCGACCGCCGCCTGCACGTCGGTGGCGGTGGCCGCCGCCACGACCAGGCAAGGCCGGTGCTGCGAACGGAGGTTGAAGCCCGCGATCGCTCCCGTGTAGCCCGTGTCGTCCGGGGTGAACACGGATCCCTCGATCCGCTCGGCCAGTTCGGCGACGGCATCCTCTCCGGGATCGGTCCGCCCCTGGTACTCGGTCATGGTGCTGTGCCTTTCGTCGGCGACGGCCGTGTGGGGAGCATGGGAAACGGCTCCTCGACGCGACCGGGTGCCGTCCGATGACTGCTACGGCGCGCACCCCGAAGAGGTTCACGATCCGCCGGCCGGGGCGGTTCAGCAGAAGGCGGCCAGTACCGAAGGGCTGCCCGCGAGCCAGTCGCGCACCTGGTCCGTCCCGCCCCGCCCGTACGCCCCCGCCCCGTCCGCCCCTGACCGGTGGTGGGTGTCCAGCCTGTCCAGCAGCACACCCACCGCGTGCCGGGCGAGCGGCTCAAGGAGTCCGGCGTGCGTCCGGCGGGCCCGGTCGGTCCAGGCCCGCGCGTCGTCGGAGGCGGTGGGGGTCGGCGGACCGAACGTCGCCAGGGCCGCGAGGCCGACGGCGGAGACCGCTCTGCGGTCGGACGGCGCGCCCGGACAGCGCCAGACACCGCGGAAGAGGTTCTCCGCGTCCGCGAAGCGGCCGTCGTGGAACGCCAGCATTCCCCGCAGGTTCGCCACGGCCGACTGGAGGTCGTCCGCGCTCACTTCGTCCGCGAGCCTGCTCACATCCGCCAACCGCCGCTCGGCCAGGGCGGATTCGCCCTCGGCGAGGTCCAGGCAGGCCAGTCTGAGCACGGCGTACGCCCAGCGGGTCCGCGCCCCGACGGCCTGGAGGATGCGGGCCGCCTCGGCCCACTGCTCGCGGGCCCGGGCGCGGAGGCCGTCGCTCTCGTCCGCGTCGCCGCAGAGGGTGAGGGAGAAGACCCGGGCGAAGTCGTCGTCGGCCGCGCGTGACGCGGCCACGGCGATCAGCCCGTGCCGGCGGGCTCCCTCGGTGTCGCCGCGTTGCAGACAGTAGGTCGACCAGTTCGTCTGCAGGACCGCCCGGTCCCAGTGGAATCCGGTCCCCACGACGGCCGCCTCCGCCGCGGTGAAGAGCTCCTCCACGTCGTCGCGCCCGTTGAGCATCGCGTGGAGCGCGTCGTAGCACGGGCCCAGGACGGCGAGGTCGGGGTGCTTCGCGTGCTGCCAGGCCGCTTGGTGCCGTGCCGCGTAGGAAGCGGCTTCCGCGTGATGTCCGGCGACGTGATGGAGCCAGGTGAGCCAGGCGATCGTGTAGAACAGCGCCCACTCGTCCTCCTCGGTGGGCTCCGCGGTCCGCGGTCCAGCCGTGGTGTCGTACGCCCGCAGGCCGCGGCGGAGGCGGTCGATGCCCTCCTCCTCACGGCCGCTGATGAACCAGAAGTAGCCCAGCCGGGCCTCCAGTTGCAGGGCCTCGGCCTCCCTGGACCCGGTCAGCATGACGTCCGCCGCCGCCCTGATGTTGGCGGACTCCTCGGTGAGCCGCCTGGCCCACTCCTTCTGGTCGCGGGAGGAGATTCCCGCGCTGCCGTCACGGACGAAGCGCGCGGCCCACGCCATGAGGCGCTCCTCGGCCTCCGGTGCCCAGCCTTCCTCCCGGAGCCGGCTGAGCGCGTACTCGCGGACCGTCTCCAGCATCCGCAGCCGGTTCCCGTGGGGCGTGGAGACCGGGACGAGGAGGGACTTGTCGACCAACTGCGCGAGTACGTGCAGCAGTTCGGCACTGTCCGCCCCGGGCTGCGGAGCGATCGCCTCGACGAGGTCGAGGGAGCAGCCGCCCACGTAGAGCGCCAGTTCCGTCAGCAGTCGCTGCTCGGTGGTGTCGAGGAGGGCGTAGCTCCAGTCGAGGACGGCACGCAGGGTGCGGTGTCTGGCCGGTGCGGTGCGTTCCCCTTTGGTCAGCAGGGTGAAGCGGTTGTCGAGGCGGGCCTCGATCTGCCGGACGGACAGCAACCGGACGTGCGCGGCGGCGAGTTCGACCGCCAGCGGCAGCCCGTCCAGCCTTCGGCACAGGGAGCGGATGTCGCGCAGGGCCGCCGCGTCCGGGGCGAAGGACGGGTCGATCATCGCGGCACGGGCGCCGAACAGGTCCGCGGCCTCGTCGTCCGGCATCGGCGCCAAGGGGTACAGCACCTCGGCGGGGACCTCCAGCGGTGATCTGCTGGTGGTGAGGACGGTCAGCGCGGGACACCGGCCCAGCAGGGTCGCCACGAGCGGGGCGACGGCGTCGAGCAGGTGCTCGCAGTTGTCGAGCGCGAGCACGGCCGGGCGTCCGGCCAGGAACGAGGTGAGACGGTGCACGTAGTCGTGCGGCGGCTGGTCCGGCCGCACGGAGGTGTCGGACAGTCCGAGCGCGGAGGCGACCACCGCGAGGACGTTCGCGTCGTCGGCCGGCGCCAGGTCGACCCACCAGACTTTGCCGCGGGAGGGCGGGACCAGCGCGCAGGCCTCCAGCGCGAGGCGCGTCTTGCCGACGCCTCCCGGTCCCAGTACGGTCACCAGCCGCTCGCGGTCGACGACTTCGCGCAGCGCGTCGAGCTCCTTGCGCCTGCCGACGAACGGGCCGAGCGGCCGGACCGGATCGCCTTCGCCGGGTGCCGGCCGGACATCGGTGCGCGTCGAGGACAGGCGGTACGAGGCTGAAGCCGGCCCCCGTAGGGACGGCTCGTGGCGGATCATCGCCGCGTGCAGGGAGCGCAGTTCCGGCGAGGGGACGACCCCCAGCTCGGACCTCAGCAGCCGACGGCCCGTCTCGTAGACCTCCAGGGCTTCCGCGAACCGCCCGCACTGGTAGAGCGCGCGCATGAGACGGGCCCGGGACCGCTCGCGCAGGGGCGCGAGGGAGACCAGGGCCTTCAGTTCGGGGACCAACTCCCCCGCACGCCCGAGTTCGAGGCCCGCGGTGGCCACGTCCTCCAGGGCGCCCAGCCGCAGTTCCTCAAGACGCGTCCGCTCGGGTTCGAAGACCCTCCTCTCCAGGCCGTCCAGGGCGCGGCCGCGCCACAGCGACAGCCCCGACCGCAGCCGGCCCTCGGCCTTTTCGTACTCCGCCGCCGCGAGGTGTTCCCGGCCTTCCCGGACCGCGGCCTCGAAGGCGGGCACGTCGACCTCGTCCTGCGGTCCCAGCACGATCCGGTACCCGCCGTGGCCGAACAGCAGGCGGGCCTCCTCGCCCTGCGCCGCGAACGCGACGCGCAACTTGGCCAGTTGGACCTGAAGCGCGTTGACCGGGTCCTTCGCCTCGCGCTCCTCCCACAGTTCCTCGATGAGGGTGTCGCGCCGTACGACCGTCCCGTGGGCGAGCAGCAGCCGTCCCACGATCGCCCGGGACATGGCGCCGGGGAGGGTGACCGAGCCGTTGCCGTTCACCAACTCCAGGCGGCCGAGCAGTCCGAAACGCATGCCCGTCATCATGCCGTGGGCACCCGAACGCCCCGAGGGGCTTGTCGGCGCGTCGCGGCTCATGACCGGGACCGGCCCCCGCACAAAAGGGCATACCCGAGGGTCACTTGGGTTCCCTCACGTGTGCCCCTTCGGCTCTTGGTCGGGATGCCGTGCCGCGGTTGTGTGGAACCGACCTCTGAAAGCGGAGCTGATGAACCTGTCGTGGAGCTGATGAACCTGTCGACCGGCGCCAGACGTTTGCAGAGTCGGGCCTCCTTGGCAACCCTCGCGTGCGCGATCGCCCTTGTGTCCGGGCCGAGTTACGCGGTCCCCGGCGAACCCCGCCCGCAGGACGACAAGACGATCGAGGGCATCCAGGACGAACTGAACGGCCTCTACCGCGCGGCGGAGGTGGCCACCGAGGCGTACAACACCGCGGACGTGAAGGCGACCGAGCAGGAGAAGCGGCTGAAGTCGCTGCGCAAAGCCCTGGCCCGGACCGAGGACCGGGTGGACACGCTGCACGATCTCGCGGGCGCCGCGGCCCGGACGCAGTACCACGGGGGCGATCTCGCCGCCACGGGCATCCAGTTGCTGCTCGGCGACCACCCCGACGAGGCCCTGGACGAAGCCTCCCAGGCCCGCCAGGCCATGCGGAACCTGGTCAACGTCTCCGAGTCCCAGAAGACCGCCCGCACGGAGCTGAGCCGGCAGACCGACGCCGCTGCCAAGGAGCTGCGGGAGCTCAACAACACCCGTGCGGACAAGGCCGAGTCGAAGCAGAAGATCGAGGGGAAGATCACCGAGGCCGAGCAGATCGAGGCGGGGCTCCAGAAGGAACAGACCCGCAAGCTGGCCCAGTTGGAGAAGGAGCAGGCGCAGGAGGCCAAGTCCCGCTGGACCGGCTCCGGTTCGGGTGGCGGCACGTCGACCGGGACCGGCTCGGGCAACGGAACGAAGGTGAGCGGCGCGGCCGGTCGGGCCGTCGCCTTCGCCAAGGCGCAGCTCGGCAAGCCGTACGTGTGGGGCGCCGTGGGCCCGTCCTCGTACGACTGCTCGGGGCTCACCTCCACGGCATGGGCGGCGGCCGGGCATCCCATCCCCCGTACCTCGCAGGCGCAGTGGCAGGGCCTGACCCGGGTCCCCCTGGCCTCCGCCCGGCCCGGGGACCTGATCATCTACTACGACGCCACGCACGTGGGCATGTACATCGGGAACGGGCAGATCGTCCACGCCCCGCGGCCCGGGCGCACGGTGACGATCGCGCCGGCCGCCTCCATGCCCATCGTCGGTGTCGTCCGACCCGGAGTATGAGCCGATGAACCACGCGCTGACACCTCGTGACGAGGGGCACAACCTGCCCGCGCTCGCCGCACACCCGCTGATCCGTCTCGACGCCTATGTGGCCGAGGACGGATCGACTGTGGTCAACGGCCATCTGCTGGAAATGGGCGGCATGCGGCAGCCCAACGAGGCGATCCTCGACGCGATCGCCATGTTCGCCCGCACCCTGCGGGCCCCGGTGGCGGCCACCGTCATCGACCGCACCGTGCAGCAGGTGGCGCGTCTGCGGGTGTATCCCGACGGTTCGAGCCGGACCATCGCCGACGAGGAGGACCTGCCGCCCGGGCGGGAACGGACCGCCGCGGAGGAGGAGGCGTTCCCGCCGCTCGCCCGCGTCGAGCGCATCCTCCAGCACGCCCAACGCGAGGAGCTGCACGCCGCGTTCGTCCTCGCCAGCGCCCTGCGGGAGCACCTCACCCTGCGCCGGGGAGCGGAGGACGAACTCTCCCTTGAGGCACGGGCGATCGAGGCGTACCTCGCCTATCTGCGCGGCGACTACATGCTCTCCACCGTCCTCGCCCTGACCGTCGCCCGCATCCGCTGCCGTACCGACCTGCCCCGGGCGGCACCGGAGGTGGCCCGCGCCACCGCCGCCTGGCAGCGGCTGCTGGACGAGGGTCAAGTGGCCACCCGGGGAACGGAGTTGCTGCACATGTGGGAACGGCTGTCGGCGGCGGACCTGCTGCTGGAACCGTCCCACCAGGCCCTGGCCCAGGCCGTCCGCAGCCGCCTCGCCCGGGGCGACCGGTCCGTACCGACCCCGTCCTCGGCACCGGCCCTGACCGCGGGCGGCGGTCCCGTCGCCCCCGAGGACACGCCCCTCAAGCCCGCGCGCCGGGGACTGCGCCGGTTCACCCGACGGCCCGGGCGGCCCACCGGGTCATGACGGGTGAACGGCTCGCTCAGCCGCGGGCCATCGCGATGGAGCCCGCGAGCCGCTCCCCCGCCTCGTAGATCATGTACGGCACTCCCCCGTCGGTGCCGAACGACGGGGCGGCGGACCGGCCGTTCTCGGGGGCGCCGCTGCGGGAGTTGTAGAAGACCCCGAGGTGGCTGCGCTTGCTGAAGTCGTTGCCCACCTCCGTGATCATCAGGTCGCCGCCGCTCTCCTTGTCCTTGTTGTAGACGACGTAGGTGCTGTTGTTGCGGTACAGCAGGTGCGGCCCGCCGACGTTGACGGCGCCGACGTCCGCGTGGCGGATCAGGGGCTGCTGGTCGTAGGTCCAGGTGCGTCCGTCGGCCGACCAACCCCAGTGGATGTCACGGTGGTTGGTGGTGTTGTTCAGCATGAAGACCATGACGTAGTGGGCACCGCGCGAGGGCAGCTCGTGCGGGAAGACACGGGCGTACGACGTCTCGGTGGTGCCGCTCGGCAGCATCGACGTGGACAGGACGACCTTGTCGTAGGTGAAGTTGATGCCGTCCTTGGAGCGGGCCAGGCGTGTGGTGGTGTTCTCGCCGTGGAAGTACAGCCACAGCTCCTTCGTGCTCGCGTGCCACATGACGTGCGGGGACGCGACGTGGCTGACGGAGTAGTGGGGCTGCCAACTGTTGGCGACGATCGGGTTGTTCGGGTATTCGGTGAACGGCCCTTCCAGGGAGTTGCCGTAGGCCAGGCAGATCCCGCCGGGCGCGTCGTGCGGCCCGTAGTACAGGTAGTAGCGGCCGAGGGGGGCGCTCAGCTTGTCGTAGACGCCCCTGACGCACGGGAAGATGATCTCGCCGGTCGGGTTGTACTTCAGTTGCGACGGCGTGAGCAGGGTGCGGACGTAGGTGTAGTCGGGGAATCCGCCGGGTGCCGCGGACGCGGCCGGGGCGGAGAGACCGCCGACGGTGACGGCGGCGCCGGTGGCGGCCGTGGCGCGCAGGAACAGGCGTCGGTCGAAACGCGGTTGAGACATGGTCGGCTCCAAGGGGGTGGAGGTCGGTCCAAGAGGGGTGACGGAAAGACGGTGAAGGTCAGAGGTAGGTGGCCGCGGTGACGCACAGCCCGCCCAGGGCGACGGCCCACACGTACGGGAGGGTGCGCACCATGACCTGCTGCGGGGAGACACCGGCGTACTGGGCGGCCCAGACCGTCTGCGTGCTGGTGGGGTCGGCGACGCCGAAGACCTGGTTGTACGAGGTGGCCATGCCCAGCACGACGGCGGCCGGGTAGATGCCCGTGGCGATGAGGACGCCGGCGATCCCGGCGCCGAGCCCGAAGACGTTCAGCGGTCCGCGGTAGAGGCAGAGCGGGACGAGCAGGGTGAAGACGAGGACGAACAGCACGGCGTTGTGCGGGCTGACCGCCTTCATCAGCGGCTCCAACGCGTCGACGGCGCCGGGCAGTTTGACCGCCGCCAGCAGGATGCCGATGGCGATGAACAGGGCGATCGGCGGGGCGGCCACCTCGAACCCGCCGTACAGGGTGCGCAGCAGCCGCTTGTTCATCTCGCGCGGTCCCGTGGTGGTGACCAGGGCGTACAGCACACCCGCCAACAGGGAGGGAATGATGGCGAGTTCGAAGCCCAGGGCGAGGATCAGGGGAACGGCGGGAGTGAGCAGCGCGTACCAGGGCGCGTCCCCGAGCCGCTTGCGGCGACTCGTCGAACTCGGCCTGTCCTGCACGGACTTGATGGACCAGGTGTGTTCCACGCCGCGGCGGCGGGACTCTATGAGCACGTAGAGGACGGCGGCGACCAGGGCGAAGGGGAACAGCTTCACCATGAAGCCGCGCACGGTCGGTACGGGCAGGTCCAGGGCCGTGGAGAAGAACTGCCACAGGGGCAGTTCGAAGGGAATGCCCACGGCGATGCCCATGAGGACGGTCCCGGCCGCGGTCACCTTGGGGATGCCGACCGCGATCATGGCGGGGATGCCGATGAGCCCGGCGAGCATCGCGGCCGGTGCCGATCCGGTGACGGTACCGACCAGCGCGGACACGGCCAGCACGCCGAGGGCCACGACGACCGGGCGGTCCCCGCCGAACTCGACGATCTTGCGGACGATGGTGCCCGCGATGCCCGTCTCCTCAAGGAGCTTGCCGAGCCAGGAACCCAGCACGATCGCGATCATCGTGGCGGCCAGGGTGGGCGCGCCCTCCTGGAGGACGGTGTCCAGCACGCTGTTCTTGCCGGTCAGGGGTGCACCGGCGAGGAAGGCGATGACGACGGCCAGGATGACGAGCGCGAAGGCCGTGGGCAGTTTGCGGGTGAGCATGGCGGCGACTCCGGCCGCCATGACGAGCAGGATGACGACACCCATGGGTCACCTCTGTCTTCCGGGTGTGTCCACCGCGGCGGCGAGCGCGGCGGTGAGCAGGAGGGGGCTGCGACCCAGGCCGCAGACGGTACGGGCGTAGGCATGCGCGGCGAGTTCGTCGGCACCGGCCACATGGCCGAGGACCCGGTGGCGGCCCAGCCGCAGTGCGATGTGTCCGAGCGCCTCCTTGAGCGCGGTCCGCGTCTCCTTGCGGTGGAGGAGGGCGTGCGCGCTCTCGTGGGCGAGGGCCGCGGCACGCACGGATCCGGCGGGATACCAGGAGCGCCAGCCGAGTTCGTCGATCAGCGTCTCGGCCCGGTCGATGGTGTCGGTGTAGAGCTCGACGGTGGCAGGGCGCGAGGTGTAGCGGGCGAGCAGCAACTGGTCGAGCCCGTCGGCACGTTCCACGATCCGGGCGCGGCACGGCGCCCCAGGGTCGAGCGCGGCGCCGAACGCGTCGGCGGCCAGGGCCCATTGGCGCAGTTCGGCGGGGGTGCGGTTCTCGTGGGTGGGCGTGGTCGCCAACAGCCGTACGGCGAGGGCCAGATCGTCCGTCGCCGGATCGACGACGGAAGCGGCGGCGGCCACGATGGCAGCCACGGCGGCCGAACCGGCAGGGCCGCTCATGACCGCACCTCCACCACGGCGACCACCGGTTCGTCCATGGCCCGGTCGCGCATCTCGCTGCGGGCCAGCGCGAGCAAGGGCTGCGGGTCGAGGACGCCGGAGAGGTCGGCGATGCGGGAGCCGAGCAGGAGTCGCAGCGCGGGGGCGCGGACGCCGCCGTCGCCGTAGGACGTGCCCTCGCGCACGAGGTGGGCGAGGAGTTCGGGCGCGGCGCCCACGGTGGTGGCGGTCACGCTCGCGTCCGAGGCGTGCAGGCGTACGACACCGTCGGCGTCGACGACCCGTACGGGACGCCGGACGGAGCGCAGCCGACGGCGTACCTCGGTGCCGTAGACCGTGTGGGCGGGTGTCTCGGCGAGGACACGGACCTCGGCGGGGTCGGTCCTGAGGCTGGTGGCGGCCGCGGTGAGGCGTTCGGTGTCGTCGGCGCTGTGCGAGCGGTCCTGGGTACGCAGTTCCGTGGCGCCGGTGGCGGTGGCGCGCACGGTGCTGGTCTGCGGGTCGACGGTCACCTCGACCTCGACGCCGTCGGGCGCGGCACCCTGGGCGACGACCGCGCGCTCGGCCTCGGCCCGGACGGCGAGGATCTGTTCCTGCCCTGCGCCGGGGATGATCCGTTCGATCTGTTCCCGCACCAGCGCGAGGGCCACGCCGATGGGGCTGATGACCTCGCTGTGTCGGGCGATGGTCCCGTTCATGCCGGTGAGCGCGGCCAGGTGAGGGGTGACGGAGGCCGCCCCGCCGCCACCGCCGACGAGGACCGCCGTGTCCGGGTCGAGGCGGTAGTCGCGGACGAGCGAGTCCACGATCTCCCGCACCCGGGCGACGCCTGCGTCGAGGACGCGGGCGGCCGCGGTCGGCACGTCCACGCCCAACTCGGCGGCGAGCGGCGCGATCGCGGCCCTCGCCACTTCCGGGTCGCAGCGCGCGAAGTCCCCGTCGGGGACCCGGCCGAGCGCGTTGGCGGCGCACGTCATGGTGAGCGCGAACCGTCCGCCCGCCGCGTCCAACACCACGTAGTCGTCCGGGTCGTCCGGCATCGGCCGCACCGTGGCGAGGGTCGCGCCCCGCAGGTCGTCGAGGTCCGCGAAGCAGGCGTAGGGCAGTCCCGCGATGTGGGCGCTGCGCGGGCCGACGGCGGTGATGCGACCCTGGGCGACGCGGACCATCGAGCCGCCGCCGACGCCGACCGTGCGCACGTCGAGCGCGTTGAGGTACGAGGCCCTGCCGAGCATCGTGGCGTGGCGGACGGCGACCTTGCCGCGCCGGACGAGGCTGATGTCGGTGGAGGTGCCGCCGGTCTCGAGGAAGAGGCCCTCGCTGATCCGTTCCTGCATGAGGGCGCCGGCGACTCCAGCGGCCGGGCCTGACAGGACGGTCAGCAGCGGGCGCCTGCGCATCTCGTCGAGGGCCATGACCCCGCCGTCGCAGCGCATGACCATGAGCGGTGCGGTGACCCCTGCCTTGGTGATGGACGCGTCGACGAGGTCGGCGGTGGCGAGCATGCGCGGCAGGATGGCCGCGTTGACGACCGCGGTGCGGGTCCTCTTGTGCAGTCCGTACAGCGAGGTGATCTCGTGCGCGGCCGTCATCGGCAGGCCTGCGGACCGGGCGGCTTCGAGCACGGCCTGCTCGCCCTCGGGCCGGTCGACGGCGAACGGCTCGGTGGCGACGAGGACTTGGGCGCCCGCGGCCGTCAACTCCCCGACCGCGGCGCGTACGGCCGCCGGGTCGTCCGGGTCGGCGACATGGGCGTAGGCGAGCGGAAGCCGCTTGCCGGGGGCGAGTTCGAGCCTGCCGAGCGCGGCGAGCCGACGGGTGAGGACGGCGCCGGGTCCGGTGCCGATGCCGATCAGGCCGACGGTGGCGACATCGCCCTCCAGCAGGGCGTTGGTGGCCTGGGTCGTGCCGTGCGCGAGGAACGCGATGTCGCCGGGGGCCCGTTCGACCTCGCGCAGCAGCCGGTCCAGGGCCTCGACGATGCCGTGCGCGACTCCGTCCTCGTGGTGGTGGCTGGTGGGGACCTTGACCTGTCCCAGCAGCCGCAGGGTCGTGGCGTCCACGGCCACGGCGTCGGTAAAGGTTCCGCCCACGTCGATGCCGACGCGGATCCGGTCGGTGGTCATGTCTGGAGCACCTCCTTGTGCTGTGTCGCTCGTGCGCGGGCGGTCGCCCCGACGCGGTCAGTAGCCGCGTACGTCGGGCCAGTGGCGCTGCACTCCGGCGCGGTCGAGGAGCCGCGCGAACTCCTCGAACCGCTTGTCCTCGCCCTGCACTTGGTGCGGTTCGAGGCCCTCGTCGAGACAGTGCGCGGCGAGCGCGCCGGCGACCTCGCCGATGTTCCACTCCACCGGGTGGAGCCGGTAACAGCCGTTGGTGATGTGGGTCGTTCCGATGTTCTTGCCGGCGGGCAGCAGATTGCGGACCCGCCGGGGCACCAGCGCCCCGAGCGGGATCTCGAAGGGCACCGACCCGATGTCGATGTAGGAGTCGCCCCCGGTCGAGGGGTGCAGGTCGATGCGGTAGCTGCCGATGCCCACGGAGTCGCGGTACTCGGTGCCCCCGTACGCGCCCACCAGGTCGATCGCCACGTCCCGTTCGGTGACGGTGGTGACGGCCTTGATACGGCGGGACTCGCGGACGTAAGGCGCCTTCGCCAGGCCGTCCGCGGTACCGGTCACGTCGGGGCGGAGCCGGAGACCGGGGAAGCCGGTGCCGCCGTCGGGTCGGGGCGCCTCGGTCTGGAGCCAGTACAGAACCGACAGCGACAACTGCCGCGCCTCGGCGACTGCTTGGGCCCCGGTCTCCGCGCCGGCTCCGATCAGCTGCTTCAACCAGTAGTCGTTGAGCGGCCAGTTGACGAGCGTGATGTCGGAGTCGAAGGCGCCGGGACGGTGCAGCCGGCGGGCCAGGATGCGGCGGAAGCCCCACAGTTCCTTGTCGCCCGCGTCGGCGCTCTGGTCGGCGCTCACGGCGAGCGGGTCGAGGTCGGGGTTGGGAACGAAGGTGCGCGGGACGGGTTCCAGGGAGCGCGGGTCGGGCGCCTGGAAGCCGAGCAGCGGGCCGGGCCAGAAGTCGGGGCGGTACGCCCGCCAGAAGTCGTAGTCGTCCGGCCGGTCGACGGTGTGGTCCTCGCCCTCGTGGTGGGAGAGCGCGAAGCACACGGTGATGCCCTGCTGGTTGAGCGGCTCCGCCCGGTCCGGGGCGTGCGGCTCGTCGAACTCGGACCGCGCCTCGGCGCCGCAGACATGCTCGACACCCGCCAGTTCCAGGAGTTCGCCCGTCTCGGTGGCGTCGATGACATAGCGGGCCGGGACAGTGACGCGCTGGCCGTCCGGGTGGTGCTCAAGGGTCACGGACCGTACGACATCGTTGTCCGCCTCGGCCGCGACGGGCCGGTGCTCGGTGAGGACGGTCAGGCGTCCGGCCGCCCGGTGGGGCGCGAGCATGGCCTCAAGAACTGCCAGCGCCACCCGTGGCTCGTGGCAGAGCTTGCTGACCCGTCCGGCGCCCGGGTTGAGGTCGGTGAGCGCGAGCGCCTCCGCCCGCAGGGGGTACCACTGCCGGTAGAACTGCCTGATTCCCTCCCGCAGTTGGCGGTACGAGGCCGTCGTCCCGAACTGCTCGACCCACGGGTGCTCGTCGGGCGGCACGGCCTGCGAGGTGAGCTGTCCGCCGACCCAGTCGGTCTCCTCGGTGAGCACGACCGTGCGTCCGGCCCGGCAGGCGGCGAGTGCGGCGGCCACACCGCCGAGGCCACCGCCCACGATGAGGATGTCGGCTTCCGGTATCACGCTTCTCCTTGCTGGTAGTTGTCGTCCCCGGAGGATGCGGTTGTACGGTGATCGGCCGCCGTGATCAGTGCTGCTCCGGCGGCCTGCCCGAGGTGTCACCGGGCCGGAAGACGCAGGCGACCAGAGGTTCCTCGGCCTCCTCACCGGCGACCCGGGCTGCGAGCAGCCGGACCGCCGCGGCGCCCAACTCGGGCCGGGGGATGTCGAATCCGGTGGCCCGCGGACCGGCGAGGAGATCGCCGGGCGGACTGCCGAGCAGGGCGAGCGACAGGTCGTCGGGGCAGCTGAGGCCGGCCTCCTCGACGGCCCCGCACAGGGCACGCCAGGCGGCCCCGGTGTCGGTCTCCTCGGCGACGAACGCGGTGACGCCCTCGGCCAGCCACTGGCGCAGTCGCTCGGGGGTGAGGTCACGCACGGGGTCGGCCGAGCGGAAGACGGCCTCGGGCCCGCCGTCGAGCCCGGCCGTCAACAGCCCTTCCAGGAAGCCCTGTTGCCGGTCGGTCGAGGCCGGGGCGTCGTCGTCCTCGCGGACCAGCACGATCCGCCGGTGCCCCAGGGCCGCCAGATGGCCGACGACCTCGGCGCTCGCGCTGACGTAGTCGGCGCCCACCCACGGCAGCCCTTCGAGTTCGTCGCGCCGCCCGAGGTGCACGACCGGGAAGCCGTCGGCGACCATCCGCTTCAGCTCCGCGACCGGAGCGTGCCGGCCGAGGAAGAGACAGCCGTCGGCGAGCCGCACCCTGCTCAGCGCGTCGGGCCGGGACGCCCCGGCGCCGCCGGAACTCGACCCCGTGAAGAGCACCAGGTCGTAGCCGCGCGCGGCGGCCTCCTGCTCCACGCCGATGAGGAAGGGGTAGTACGAGTGCTGCACGTCGGTGGGGAAGGTGGCCGTGAAGCTGAAGACGCCGAGCAGGTTGTTGCGGGCCGCGGCCAGTCGCTGCGCGGCGGGGTCCGGTACGTAGCCGAGGCTGCGGGCCGCGTCGAGCACCCGCTGCCGGGTCTCGTCCGAGATCGTCGCGCCCGTGGTCTTGTCCGACAGCACGAGCGACACCGTGGCCTGGGAGACCCCGGCCAGCCGGGCCACCTCGGCCTGCCGCGGCCGGGGCGTGCGGCCCGCCGCCGCGGGGGTACGACCGCGCCGGGACCGCTTCTTGGGCTGCTCCACCATGCTCCTCACCTGACCGGACACGACCGGCGTGCAGGCCGTTCATGCGTATCATTAATGCGTATTAGTTATGCGTATGAATGAGTACTGTGGGCGCTCCTCCGCCGTCGGTCAAGACTTCTGACAGGACTTCGTGCCGGAGCGTGGGTGAAGCGGGACCGTGGGGGTCAGGTGGGGATGTCCATGCGCTGCGTACCGATGACCTTGAGCAGTTGCAGGGTCCGGTAGGCGCGGGAGCCGGGTTCGGCGGTGAAGATGACCAGCTGCTGGTCCTGGCCCGGCACGGTCAGGACGTCGAAGTCCAGGTCGATCGGGCCGACTTGGGGGTGCTGGACCCGCTGGTGGTTGTGGTGTTCGATGCGCAGCTCGTGGGAGTTCCACAAAGCCGCGAAGTCCTCGCTGCCGGCCAGCAACTCGTCGATGAGGGCGCGGAGTTCGACGTTGTCCGGGTAGCGGGCCGAGGCGACGCGCAGATAGCTGACGGCGGCGGTCACGAACCGGTGGGGTCGGGTCATGCCGTAGGCGTGCCGCTCGGGGTGCAGGAAGTAGCGCCGGATGACGTTGCGGTCCGGTCCTGTGAGCGCGGAGAAGTCCTCGAACAGGGCTGCCGCCAGGGGATTCCAGGCCAGTACCCGGCAGGTGTTGTCGAGCACGAGGGCGCCGGCGTCGGTCAGCCGCTCCAGCAGGTTCAGCGTGCCGGGGTCCACCTCGCGGGAGGGTCCCTGGGCGGCCTCGGGCGCGGCCTCGCCTGCGAGCCGGAAGAGGTGGGTGCGTTCCTGGTCGGACAGGCGCAGCGCACGGGCGATGCCGGTCAGGACGGCGTGCGAGGGATGGCGCCCGCGGGCCTGTTCCAGCCGGCTGTAGTGGTCCACGGAGATGTGCGCGAGCTGCGCGACCTCCTCGCGGCGCAGCCCGGGAGTGCGCCGCCTGGGCCCGTGCGGCAGACCGACGTCCTCAGGTCGTACGCGTTCCCGCTTGCCGCGCAGGAACTCCGCGAGGGCGTGCTTGTCCATGGTCACCACGGTACGGCCGGGCACACCGGTCAGCCACGGACTGTCGGTCCCTGGATACCGCCGGGGCCACGACCGCAGGGTGAAAGCGCAGGCAGGACGACGTGGAAGCGCGTAGAAGCAGGTCGAACGAAGCGAGGGCAAGGCCATGCAGGCAGCAATGACGGGGTCGATGACGGCACTGGTCACGATCGGAGGGGTGGCGTTGGCGTGCGCCGTCGCGTACGGGTATTTCCTGCGCAGCCCCAAGCCGGCCGAGCCGCGGCTCAGCGCCCCGGTGACGGACGACACGATCACGGTGGACGGCCGGACACGCTCGTACCGGGCCTTCGTACCCGCGGACCTCCCGCCCGGCGCGCCGCTCCTGTTCGTCCTGCACGGCTCGCAGCAGGACGGGCGGACCATCCGCAAGGCCACCGGGTACGGCTTCGACAAGCTGGCCGAGCGGCACGGGTTCGCGGTGGTCTATCCGGACGGCTACAAGCGCGGCTGGAACGACGGCCGTACCTCCGCGGTCACCCCCGCCCGCAAGGAGGACGTCGACGACGAGGGTCTGATCGCCGCGCTCGTCGAGCGGTTCGGCCGACGCCACGGCATCGATCCCGCCCGGGTGTTCGTCACCGGTTTCTCCAACGGCGGTCAGATGGCGTTCCGTCTCGCCGCCCGGACGCCGGAGCGGATCGCCGGCATCGCGGTGATCGGGGCGGGCCTGCCCACCCCGGACCAGTGGGCCGTCACGGAGCACAAGCACCCGCTGCCGGTCCTGCTGATCGCCGGCACGAGCGACCCGATCATGCCGTACGAAGGCGGCGAGGCGAGCATCTTCGGCTTCCAGAAGCGCGGCACCGTACTGTCCGCCGAGGCCACCGCCCGCGTCTTCGCCGAGGTCAACGGCATCACCGGACCCCCGATCGACACGCGGCACACCCCGTCGGTGATCGAGACCCGCTACAGCCGGCCCGGAAAAGAACCTGTCGTTGCGTTCACGGTCTCCGGCGGCGGCCACACGATCCCCAACCCCGATTACCGCTTCCCCCGGCTCATGGGAAGGACCGACGCCACCTTCGACTCCCCGGCGGCCATCTGGGACTTCTTCAGCGAGACCATGCGGGTGGCTCAGCTGAAGGCGCGGCGATAGGCGTGCGGGCTGACGCCGGTCGTGCGCTTGAAGCGGTCGCGGAAGGCGGTGGGTGAGCCGAAGCCGACCTGGGTGCCGATGCGTTCGACGGGGTGGCTCGTGGTCTCCAGGAGGTGCTGGGCCTGCCGGATGCGGGCGCGGTGCAGCCACTGGAGCGGGGTGGTGCCGGTCTGTTCGCGGAAGCGGCGGATCAGGGTCCGGGTGCTGGTTCCGTCGTAGGCGGCGATGTCGGCGAGGGTGAGGTCGCGGGCGAGGTTGTCCTGCAGCCAGGTGAGCAGGGGTTCGAGGACGGAGCCCTGCGGGGTGGGTGTGCGGTCGTGGACGATGAACTGCGCCTGTCCGCCCTCGCGTTCCAGCGGCATGACGGACAGCCGGGCGGCATCGGCGGCGACGGCCGAGCCGTAGTCGCGCCGGATCATGTGCAGGCACAGGTCCAGCCCTGCGGCGGCACCGGCCGAGGTGAGGAACTGTCCGTTGTCGACGTACAGGACGTCCGGGTCGACGTCGATCTCTGGGTAGGCGGCGGCGAGTTGGGCGGCCGCGATCCAGTGCGTGGTCGCGCGCAGGCCGTCGAGCAGACCGGTGGCGGCCAGCGGGAAGGTGCCCGAGCAGATGGAGGCGATGCGCGTACCGTCGGCCGCGGCCGACCGCAGCGCGGCACGGACGGCGGGGTCGAGGGGAGCCTCGATGTCGGCGGTGCCGGGCACGATGATCGTGTCCGCGCCCTTGAGCCCCTCCAGTCCCCAGGGCGCGCGCAGGGTGAACGCACCCGCGTCGATCTCCGGCTTCTCCGCGCACACCCGGATCTGGTAGCCGGGGCGCCCGTCCGGGAGACGGGTCCGGGTGAAGACCTCGATCGGGGTGGACAGGTCGAACGGGATCACCCGGTCGAGCGCGAGGACGGCGACGGTGTGCATGGCAGCAAGGTACCTCTCCGCCGGCTGTCGATGTCGGCCGAGGTGGGGTCAGTGCAGGCAGTCATCACAGGTCAGAAGCCATTTACGTATCCGTGGCAATATTCCGTCGGAAGGTGTCACTAATGCCACTGGGAGGTGTCTCGGCATCCGGTTAGCGTCGGAAGCGTCCGGCGCGAAGACCGGCTCCGCCCCATCTGTGAGGTCCTGCCATGCACGCCCAGATCGTCCTGTTCGACGGCTTCGATCCGCTCGATGTCATCGCCCCCTACGAGGTGCTGTACGCCGGCGGCACCGCCTCCGGAGGCGCGGTGACCGTGGAACTGGTCTCCGCCGAGGGGGTACGCGAGGTGGTCAGCGGCACGGGTGGGCTGGCCCTGCGTGCCACCGCCGCACTCGACCCCGGGCGCGCGGGTCTGATCCTGGTTCCCGGCGCCTCGGGGCGGGTGGGCGAGCCCGGTGAAGTGCCTGATCAGGACGCGGGGGCCGGAGAACGGCAGCAGGACGAGTTCATCCCCGTACTGCTGGGCCGCACCCTGACCACCGAGCTGCCGACGCTCATGAAGGCGGCGCTGGACGATCCGGAGGTGACGGTCGCCGCGGTGTGCGGTGGTTCGCTCGTCCTGGCCATGGCCGGCCTGCTGGAGGGCCGCCACGCCACGACCCATCACCTGGGTCTGGACATGCTCGACGCCACCGGCGTGCACGCGGTCCACGCCCGCGTCGTCGACGACGGCGACCTCGTCACCGGCGCCGGTGTCACATCCGGACTCGACCTGGGGCTGTATCTGCTGGAGCGCGAGGTGGGGCCCCAGATCGCCCACGCGGTCGAGGAGTTGTTCGCCCATGAACGGCGGGGGACCGTCTGGCGTCACGAGGGCCCGATGCCCGCCGGACTGTGAGGAGGAGACCGTGAGCATGCACAACACCACGCCCGTCGAAGGCACTTGGGACCTGTCCATCTCGACCCCCATCGGCAAGATCAAGTCCGTGGTCGAACTCGACCGGCGAGACGGTGTCCTGACCGGAGTCGCCCATGGCGCGGGAGAGCGGGTCCCGCTCGACGAAGTCGCCCTCGACGGCGACCTGTTGACCTGGAAGCAGGCGATCACCAAGCCCCTGCGCCTGAACCTCGCCTTCGCGCTGACGGTCGACGGCGACACGCTCACCGGCACGTCCAAGGCCGGACGACTGCCGACCTCCAAGGTCACCGGACGCCGTCGCACGGTTCAGGCGTAGACCGCACGCCCGCGCGGCGAAGGGTCATCGCCGGCTGAGGAGCGCCATGTCGTCCTCATCGAGGGTGACGCGCGCCGCCTCCATGTTCTGTCGCAGGTGATCGAGAGAGGCGGTGCCGGGGATCTGCACGATCGACGGCGACCGTGCCAGACCCCAGGCGATGGCCACCTGGAACGGCGTGGCCGCGTTGCGTTCCGCGACGTCGAGCAGGTCACGGTCGTCGAGCCGGCTGTGGCCGCCGCCCAGCGCGAAGTACGGCATGTAGGCGATGCCTGCCTGTGCGCACTCGTCGACCAGTTCGGCGTCCTCCTGGTCCAGGACCCCGAAGCGGTTCTGCACGGCGGCGACCGGCGCGATCGAACGGGCCTCGGCGAGCTGTTCACCGGTGACGCTGCTGACTCCCAGATGTCGGATCAGTCCCTCGTCCCGCAGTTCGGCGAGGGCGGCGAAGCGGTCGCCGAGCGGGGCGGAGGTGAGCACCCGCAGATAGACGAGGTCGAGGGTGTCGAGGCCGAGTTCGGTGAGGTTGCGCTCGACTTCCGTCCGCAGTTGGGCGGGTCCGGCTTCGCCGTGCATCCGACCGTTCGGCGACCGCATCGGGCCGACCTTGGTGGCGATGGAGACGTCGGCGGGGTAGGGGTGGAGCACCGTGCGCAGGATGTCGTTGGCGCGGTTGGCACCGGTGAAGTAGAAGGCCGCGGTGTCGATATGGCTCGCGCCGAGTTCGACGGCGAGCCGCGCGACGGCCACCGCGTTCGCGCGGTCACCCGCGGGGCCACCCCAGTGGCCGGGCAGTTGCATCGCCCCGAAACCGAGCCGCGGGACGGTGAGCGTGCCGCCGAGGCGGAAGGTGCGCCGAGGCGCGTCGGCGGGGGACATCGGCGTACCCATCAGGTGGTCTCCCCATCGGATCGCTCGCTGAGTGGACCTTGGCCAGGGCAGGCTATGCACGATCCGCCCACCGCGCACTTCCACGGGTTCACGCGGACCAGATCCACCACAGGTGGACCCGCAACGACCCCAAGTGGCCACCTGACGCGGGCTGAAGCGAGTCGTCCGCAGGACACGCCCGCGCCCGGGGGCACACTGGGCTCGCGCGGGCGCAACCCCCTCGGGAAAGGTGCAGATCTGTGGCGGCGATCGGACACGCACTGTCCATTGCGGGGTCGATGACCTGGGAGGTCACCTGGGCCCTGATCCTCGGCTTCACGCTGTCCGCCGTGGTCCAGGCGGTGGTCCGCAGGTCCACGGTCGTACGGCTGCTCGGCGACGACCGGCCACGGACGCTCGCCCTGTCCGCGGGACTGGGCGCGGCCTCGTCGTCCTGCTCGTACGCGGCAGTCGCCCTTGCCCGTTCGCTGTTCCGCAAGGGCGCGGACTTCACCGCGGCGATGGCCTTCGAGATCGCCTCCACCAACCTGGTCGTCGAACTCGGCGTGATCCTGGCCCTGTTGATGGGCTGGCAGTTCACGGCCGCCGAGTTCGTCGGCGGCCCGCTCATGATCGTCGTACTCGCCGTGCTGTTCCGTCTCTTCCTGCGCGAGCGGCTGCTGCGGACGGCTCGGGAGCAGGCCGAGCGTGGGCTGGCCGGGTCGATGGAGGGGCACGCGGCGATGGACATGTCGATCGGGGGCTCGGGCGGCTTCGCGCGCAGGCTGTTCTCCCGTGACGGGTTCACGTCCGTGGCGCACATCTTCGTCATGGAGTGGGCCGCGATCCTCCGTGACCTGGTGGCCGGCCTGCTGATCGCGGGGGCGATCGCCGCCTGGGTGCCGGACGACTTCTGGCACACCTTCTTCCTGGCGGACCATCCGCTCGCCGCCAAGCTCGTCGGCCCCCTCGTCGGACCGCTGGTGGCCGTCGCGACCTTCGTCTGCTCCATCGGCAACGTGCCGCTGGCCGTGGTCCTCTGGAAGGGCGGCATCAGCTTCGGCGGCGTGATCGCCTTCCTCTACGCCGACCTGCTGATCCTCCCGATCCTGAACATCTACCGGAAGTACTACGGCGCCCGGATGGCCGCGTTCCTGCTGGTCACCTTCTTCGCCGCGATGGCCTTCGCCGGCTACGTCGTCGAGTTCGCCTTCGGCGGCCTGGGACTGATCCCCGACCAGGCCGACGCCAAGATCCCCGAAGAGGGCGTCACTTGGAACTACACGACCTGGCTCAACATCGCCTTCCTCCTCCTGGCGGCGAGCCTGCTCGTACGGTTCCTGCGCACCGGTGGTCCGGCGATGCTCCGCATGATGGGCGGGGCGCCCGAGGAGTCGCAGCACCGTCCGCATTAAGGATCGGGACGACGCGCTCGCCGGTCCCGGCCCGGGTCACCTGATCGCGTTCGCCTCGGCCCGCTTCGGCTCGGTGGCCATCGCCCTCAACTCCTCGAAGGCGGTCGCCGTCGGGCTCGCCGGTTCGGCCTGGTAGACGACCAGTTGCTGATGCGGGGCGCCGTTGACCGTGAAAGCGGCGAACGCGATGTGCAGGTCGCCGACTTCGGGGTGCTTGAGGTGCTTTCCTTCCTGGGACTTGCTCTTGACGTCGTGGAGTTGCCAGATCCCGGCGAACTCCTCGCTCTCCTCGGACAGTTCGGCGACCACCTCGGCGATGCGGGCCGATTCGGGATCGTGGCCGAACGCGGCCCTGAGTTCGGCGACACAGGAATGCGCGGCCCGCTCCCATTCCTGGTAGAACTCGCGCCCCGCCGGGTCGACGAACACATTGCGGGCGAGATTGTCGAAGGCGTCGAATCCGCTGTGCAGGGCCGTGGCAAGGGAGTTGCCCGCGAGGATGTCCAGGGCCGGGCCAAGGACGAACGCCGGGGTGTGCTCCCAGCTGTCCATCAGCTGCAGCAACTGCGCGCTGACATCGGCCTCGCCCCGGTCGTGCGGACGCTGCGAGGGCGCCAGGCAGAGGCGGTTGAGGTGGTCGGCGGACTCCGCGTCCAGCTTCAGCGCCTGCGCGACGGCTTCCAGGACCTGCGGGGACGGGCTGCTCTCGCGCCCCTGCTCCAGCCTGATGTAGTAGTCGGAGCTGACTCCGGCGAGCAGTGCGACTTCCTCCCTGCGCAATCCCGGCACCCGCCGGCGACCGTATTCCGGCAGACCGACGTCCTGAGGCTTGAGGGCCTCGCGACGGGCCCGGAGGAAATCACCCAAAGGGGTCCCATTGCTCATGCGGCAAGCCTAGATGCTTTTCCGCGGATGAGAAGTGCCGGTCGTGCGCAATTGCACCAGGTTCCCCACTGTTCACACAGAGTGACTCACCGGCGCCTGGCGTCCTGGCCTCGCCGGAACATCGCGGCTTGCCTTTGACGCGTACGTCAGGGATTAGCGTCCACGCGCGCATCTTCCGTCCCGTCTCCGACCCGTTCAGGAGTCCTGACATGGCCGCTGTCCTGCCGTCCACGACCCGCGAGATCCGACTGGCCGAAACCCCTCAAGGGCTGCCCGGGCCCGAGCACTTCACGGTCGCACGGGAACCGATCACCGCCCCCGGTGCGGGGCAAGTCCTCGTCCGCAACCGGTACTTCCTCGTGTTTCCCGGGTTGCGCACGCTGATCGGCGGCCAGGCCGACGGTGTGCCGCTGCCCCGCATCCACGCGGGCGACACACTGTTCGGTCCCGCCGTCGGGGAGGTCGTCGCGACCGGCCCGGGCAGTGCGTTGCGTGTCGGGGACACGGTCACGCATCTGCTCGGGTGGCGCGAGCACGCGCTGCCGGCGGAGGCCGACTGCACTCCCGTCGGCGACGTACTGCCCGATCCCGTCGCCCATCTGTCGTCGGGCTCGGCCCCCTACGGAGCACTGACCCGGCTCGCTCAAGTCCGGCCCGGGGACACCGTGTTCGTCACCGGCGCCGCGGGAGCCGTGGGGACGCTGACGGGCCCCGTCGCACGGCTGCTGGGCGCCACGAGGGTCGTCGGAAGCACCCGCTCACCGGCCAAGGCCGAGCGGCTGCGGGCCGAACTGGGCTACGACGCGGTCGTGGTGCCGGGCACCGGACCGCTCGACGAGCAACTGGCCGCGGCCGCGCCGGACGGCATCGACGTGCTGCTGGACACCGTCGGCGGCGAGCAGTTGGCGGCGGCGGTCCGCCTCGCGCGCCGCGGCGCCCGCTTCGCTCTGGTCGGCGCGCTCTCGGGCCAGCTGTCGCCGGACCGGGACGGGAGCAGCGCCCTCGCCGAGATCGACACGTTCCGGCTCGTCAACCTGGGCGTCTCACTGCACGGTTACAGCGGCCCGGACCATCCCGAGGTGGCGAAGGAATGGACCGAGCGCTTCGGTGGCTGGCTGCGCTCCGGCGAGATCACCTTCCCGCACGTCCGGATCGCGGGCATGGATCACGCTCCGCGGGCGTTGCAGGAACTGTTCGAGGGGCGGCACTTCGGAACCGTCGTCGTGGAGTTGCCGCCACGGTGATACGTCGTCGTGCGCTGTCGCGGCGACCGGGGCCGAGGTGCGAGGTCGAGGATGAGGATCGGGGACGCGGCGGCAGCGGCCGGGACCACCCCGCGGGCACTGCGCTTCTACGAGGAGCGCGGCCTGCTGGCACCGCCGCCGCGCACCGCCACCGGGCAGCGCGAGTACGGACCGGGCGAAGTGGCCAGAGTCCGCGTCATCCGTGAGCTGCTGGCGCTCGGACTCACCGTCGAGGACCTGCGCAGCGTCGCCGACCGGATCGACGTACTGGTCGAGAACCCCCGACGGCGATGCGGGCAGCCCGACTCCGAAGTCCCCGGCTCCGGGATCGTGGACCGCAGGATCGCGGCCCTCGACGCCGAGATCGACCGTCTGACCGGTCTGCGCACCCGCCTGGCCCGGCGGACCCTCGGCCGGCCGTGACGGCTCGGCCGACGGCCGTGTCCGTATCCGTATCCCTATCCGTCTCCTACCGTTCCTGTGGGCTGCGGTCGTCGTGGTGCCGGTCATCTCGGGGACTCCTCATGGTCAGGAACCGGGATCTCGGTGAAGGGGGTGCGGCGGCCCCGCGCAGTCGCGACAGCACCAGCGCCGCGGCGAGCAGCCCGGCGCAGACGCAGGAAGCCAGCGCGTACGCGGCTCGCGGGCCGCTGCCCGCGGACGAGCCGTCGGCGGAGTGCAGGTAGACCGCCGACACGGCACTGAGGCAGGCCGCCGCCGCGATGCGCTGGGCCATCTGAAGGATGCCGCCGCCCACCCCGGCGGCCTCGGCCGGCGCGTGCTGGAGGACCTGGGTCTGGTTGGGCGAGACGGCCAGCCCGCCGGCCGCGCCGGACATCAGCTGCGTCACGGCGAGGAGGATCGGCAGCGCGGCGGACGGCGCGAGGAGCGCGGCCACCGCCCCGGCCAGGGCGGCGCCGATGCCAAGCGCCAGGCCGACGTCGACCGTGCGCGGTCCGATCCGTCGCACCAGCCGCCACGCGAGTGCCGAGGAGACACCCATCGCGATGGCCGAGGGCAGCGAGACGGCCGCCGTGAGCAGGGCGGACAGGCCGAGCCCGTCCTGGAGGAAGACGGTGAGCACGAGGGACGCGGCGAGCGAGGAGCCGAACTGGGCCATGGCGACGGCCGTGCCCAGCAGGTACGGCTTCGACGACGCGAGCGCCGGATGGACCAGCGGCACCCGGTCCCTGCGGACCCGTAGCCGCTGGTGCACGGCGAACGCGCAGGCCAGGGCGGACACCCCGGCCGCCCACAGGAGTGTCTGTCCCCCGCTGTCCGGTGTGCTGATGAACGGCACCATCAGCGTCAGCGTGCAGCCGCAGGCCAGGACGAGGCCGAGGAGGTCCAGCCGGGAGTCGCGGGCGGTGCGCCGGGGCGGTGGCAGCCAGCGGGCCGCGAGGACCAGGGTGACCACCGCGCACGGTGCGCTCAGCAGGAGGCAGTACCGCCAGCCGGCCCCGGGTCCGAGCCCGGCGACCAGCACGCCGCCGAGCGGCGGCCCGAGTGCCGCGGCGACACCGCCCGTCACCGCGTACAGCCCCAGGGCCCGGCCGCGGTCGAGCCCGTGGAACACGTCCTGGATGGTGCCGATCACCTGGGAGTTGACGAGCCCGGCGGCGGCGCCCTGCACCAGCCGCGCACCGATCACGATGCCCGGACCGCCACCGGTCGCGGCCGTCACCCCCGCCAGGAGGAAGACGGCCATGCCGACGATGAAGAACCGCTTGCGTCCGTGCAGGTCGCCGAGGCTGCCGCCGGGCACGAGGGCCAGGCCGAAGGCGAGTGAGTAACCGGCCACGATCCACTGGACGTCCGCCGCACCGGCCCCGAGCGAGTGCCGCATGCTCGGAACGGCGATGTTCAGAACTGCCTGGTCCAGCAGGGTGGTTGCCCCTGCGGCCATGCACACCAGCAGTACGCGCCGGGTGGCGCGGTCTTGTCCCGGGAGCATTCAGACGTCCGTCACACCACGCTCACCGGATGCCGTACCACCGCGTCGAACAGGTAGCCCTGCGTGTTGGGCACGGCGAGGTCCGGTTGCGTACGGCCGGCCGTGTCCGTGGCGCGGGCCAGCAGCTGGGTGGCACCGGGTGCCTCGGGGTGCCAGTTCAGGGACCAGCGGGTCCATGTGCCGGTGCGGGGACGGTCGTGCAGGTGGGCGCGCCGCCAGTTCGCGCCGCCGTCGGTGCTGATGTCGACGTGGTCCACGGCGCCCGCGCCCGACCACGACCGCCCGTGCAGCACGTGCCGGTGTCCCGCCGCGAACGTGGCCCCGCTCGCCAGCTCGAAGGCGCTCTTGGTGGCCTGCCGGGTGAGCGGCGCGCTGCCGCCTTCCGGGTAGGACGGGCCGAACAGGCGGTAGAACGTGGTGTTCCAGGGCGAGAGGAGCGGCTGCGCGGACACCTCGATGTCGCCGACCCACTTGATCGACGCGATCCCCACCCAGGACGGCACCAGCACCCGCACCGGGTACCCGTGGTCGTACGGCAGCGGCTCGCCGTTCATCTCGTACGCGAGCAGCACGTCGTCCAGCGCCTTGGCCAGCGGCAGCGGACGGCGTACCCGGCCCAGGCTCTCGCCGCCGCTGACGTAATCGGCGTCCAGGCCCCGCGGTTGCACGTCCACGGCGTTCCGGGACAGTCCGGCCCTGCGCAGTACGTCGGCCAGGCGCACCCCGCGCCAGCGGGCGACGCCGATCGCGCCCAGGGTCCACGCGGTGCCGGTGACCGTCTCGCCCTGCTGGTTCGTGTAGTAGGAGCGGCCGTTTCCGGCGCACTCGACGAAGGCGGTACGGGTGACGGCGGGCAGGGCACGCAGGTCGTCGTACCCGAACTCCACCGGCCGGTCCTCACTGGGAGTGCCGCGCAGCCCGCTCCCCCACAGCCGCAACCGCCAGTCGTCGGCGTCCAGGACGGGGGTGGCGGTGTGGTTGCGTACGAAGAAGAGGTCGTTGGGGGTGTGGTGGCCGGTTCCGCGCAGCGCCTCCCAGCGGGTCTCGGCGTTGGTGCCGCGCTCGATGAACCACTCGGGCGGCAGGGGTTTGACGATCCCGGGGACCGCGGCGCGGGCGGGCCGGGTGCCGCCGAGCGCGGTCCCGGCGGCGGTGGCGGCGAGCAGGGTGAGCAGCCGCCGGCGGGTGACGCCGTCGGCTCTGGCCTCACCGGCCAGCCACTGGCGCAGTCTGCGGCGGTCGTAGTCCGTTTCGTGGCGGTGGCCGAGCGGGATCGCGGGTGTCGGCATGGCGTGTCCTCGTCTTGTCCGAGCGAAGCGTGCGGGCGGCACGGAGGATCGCGAGACGTGCCGGCGGATGCTCAACCGGCCTGTGCGGCACGGCTGTTGGCAGAGGTGCGAGGAGGTGCTCGATCAGCCGGTCGGTCGACACAGCGCGGCGGCGACGCGGACAAGGTCCACGGCACGGCGGCGGGTCAGCGACTGCGACAACGGCATGGCGGGATGCAAACACGCGCAGCGGAGGGTGTCAACGAGGCGTCCGCGTCAGGCCGGAACGGCAGCGCGGGGAGGGTGGTTGACGGGTGAAGGGCTCCATTGACGTACGACGACGTCGATCCGTACGATCGCGGTCGGCATCGAGTGTCAGCGTCAAGCCCTGGCTTGCTGACCGGCAACCCTCCGACGCGGTGGGGTGCTCCAGGTGAAAGCCCGGCAGGATCACCGACGATCTCTGCAAGCGCGGGACCCCGTGGCCGGGGGCGGAGATGTGGAGGACGGTCGTGCGACACAGCAGTGACCTGAACGCCTTCTCCCGGCTCTCCCGTCGGCGTCACATCGACCTTCAGCGCTTCACCAGCTGTCTCTGTCGCGGCTGACGGCTTATCTGCGTCGCAGCTGACCGCCACGACCGCGTCCGTCCGACGTCCGTCGCGGCCCGTAGCCACTCCCCCCTGACTCCCTGAACTCCCCTGCCCCGTCATCGGCGTTGCGCCGACCGGTGCGGCATGCCCGCGCGCAGCCGTGCTCCGCGGGGCGGCACACGACGGGCGACACACGACCAGTGACACGAGCAGTGACACGAGTAGGAGCACCCTCCGTGAGAGCACATCCGGATTTCCGACCCACTCGATGGACGGCACTGGCCGCCCTTCTGACCACCAGTGTCCTGTTGACCGCCTGCGGCTCCGGCGGCTCCGACAGCGGCAGCGGCAGCGGCCCGGCGAAGTCCGGTGGTTCGTTGACCTTCGCGGTGGGTTCCGACGCCGGCTGCGTGGACCCGCAGCAGGTCGGCAGCAACGACAGCATCTACTCCGTACGTCAGACCGTCGACTCGCTGACAGACCAGGACCCCCAGACCGGCAAGATCGTGCCATGGCTGGCCAAGAGCTGGGACATCAACGCCGACGCGACGACGTTCACGTTCCATCTGCGCTCGGGGGTCACCTTCAGCGACGGTTCCCAGCTGACCGCGCAGGTCGTCAAGGACAATTTCGACGCGGTGCCGAAGCTCGGCGCCCTGGGGGTACTCGCCCAGGGCTATCTGAGCGGCGTCAAGAGCACCACCGTGGTCGACCCGCTCACCGTCAAGGTGGCCTTCAAGCAGCCCAACGCCCAGTTCCTGCAGGCCACTTCGACCCACTCCCTGGGCATCGAGTCGTCGGCGAGCGTGAAGCGGACCCCGCAGCGGAAGTGCAGCCAGGGGGTGATCGGCTCCGGCCCGTTCGTACTGAAGCAGTACGTGCAGAACCAGTCGATCACCCTGGCCAAGCGCACCGGCTACGCCTGGGGCTCCTCGCTGTGGTCCAGGAAGGGCGAGGCCTACCTGGACCAGGTGGTGTTCAAGGTCGTGCCCGAGGCGGGGGTGCGGGCCGGCAGTCTCCAGTCCGGGCAGGTGGACGCGATCAGCAGCGTCGGCAAGGCCAACGAGGCGGCGCTCAAGGGCGGTTCGGTCACCCTCCTGCGCCGGGCCAACCCCGGGGTGGTGTTCGGCCTGGGACTCAACAACTCGCGGCCGCTGCTCAAGGACGTGAAAGTGCGCCAGGCGATCCTGGCCGCCGTCGACCGCAAGCAGATAGCCGACACCGTGTTCCCGACCGGCACCCAGCCGGCGACCAGCGTCCTCGCGCACACCACGCCCGACTACACCGACCTCTCCGCGGACCTGGCCTTCGACGCGGCCAAGGCGAAGTCCCTGCTGGACGCGGCCGGTTGGACGGCGGGCAGCGACGGCATCCGCGCCAAGGACGGCAAGAAGCTGAGCCTGACCATCAGCTGGTTCCCCAACTCGGCCACCAACCAGCCCGCGCTGGAACTGGTCCAGCAGCAGCTGAAGGCCGTCGGGATCGACGTGGTGCTCAAGCAGGGCCAGGTCAGTCAGTTCGCCACTACGCTCCAGGGCGGTGACTTCGACGCGGTGTGGAGCAACGTGACCCGCGCCGACCCGGACATCCTGCGCAGCTCCTTCTCCACCCAGCTGGCCAACTTCTACCGGCTGCCCGCCAGTTCACTGGACACGGCTCTGTCCGGCCAGGCCGCGACCGCGGACACCGCGAAGCGCAAGCAGTTGGTGGACGAGGCGCAGAAGTCGATCGTGGAGAACGCGTACAACGTGCCCGTGGTGGAACTCCAGACCCAGCTGGGCGTGTCGAAGAAGGTGCACGACCTCGACTTCGACTCGGGCAGCCGGATCCAGCTGCACGACACCTGGATCGGCTGACGCATGCGCCGCTATGCGATCAAACGGCTCGCCCAGGCGGTCGGTGTGCTGTGGGCGGCCTACACGGTGTCCTTCCTGGTGCTCGACTACCTGCCCGGCGATCCGGTCACGGCGATGGCCAGTGCCGGCATGGACTCGGGGCAGGTCGACCCGGCCCAACTGGCCGCACTGCGGCACGAGTACGGCTTCGACAAGCCGGTCCTGGCCCAGTACGCCGACTACCTCGGCCGGGCGGTGCGCGGGGACTTCGGCGACTCGGTCTCCACCGGTCGGCCGGTTTCCTCGACGCTGGCCGACGCGCTGCCCCAGACAGTGCAGTTGACCGGTGCCGCGCTGCTGCTCGCGGTGGTTCTCGGCGGTGGTCTGGCCGTGCTGGCGACCTACACCTCGCAGCGCTGGCTGCGCCAACTGCTGCTGTCCCTGCCGCCGTTGGGAGTGTCCGTCCCGACGTTCTGGACAGGTCTGCTGCTGGTGGAAACCTTCTCCTTCCGGCTGCACTGGTTCCCGGCCTTCGGCAACGACGGACTGCGCGGACTGGTCCTGCCGGCCGTGACACTGGCGATCCCGACCGGTGCGCAGGTGGCTCAGGTGCTGGCCAAGAGCCTGCTCACCGCGCTGGACCAGGCCTATGTGGAGACCGCGCGCGCCAAGGGCGCCGGCCGCTGGCGGGTCCATCTGCGGCACGCCCTGCGCAACGCGTCGCTGCCCGCGCTGACCGTCGTAGGACTGCTGGTGGGGCAGTTGATCGCCGGTTCGGTGGTCGTCGAGACGGTGTTCTCGCGTGACGGCCTCGGCCGGGTGACGGCCGCCGCTGTCACCGCTCAGGACATCCCGCTGGTCCAAGGGGTGGTGGTGTTCGGGGCGCTGATCTTCGTGGTGACGAACCTGATCGTCGACCTCGTGTATCCGCTGCTGGACCCGCGGATCGTGGTCGCCTCGGGCAGGAAGGCGGGACTCGCATGAGCCAGGGTCTGATCGACGACGCCGCCGCCGGCACGGCGCTCGGCCTCCCGGCCCGGCCGGTCGAACCGGGGGCCGGACCGGGGGCCGGGCCCGAATCGTCGCGTGGCGTCGACCTGCGGCGGGTCCGCCGGTTCCTGGTGCGCCGACCGGGACTGCTGCTGTCGGTCCTGATCGTCGTCCTGGTGGTGCTGGCCTCGTTCTGGCCGGACCTGTTCACCTCGCAGGATCCGCTGAAGGGGGTGCCGGCCGAGAACTTCCGCGGCCCCAGCGGCGCGCACTGGTTCGGCACCGACGAGCTGGGCCGCGATGTCTTCTCCCGAGTGGTCCACGGCGCCCAACTGTCGCTCAAGGCAACCCTCATCGCGGTCGCGGTGGCCTTCGTGGTCGGGAGTCTGATCGGTCTGGTCGCCGGGTTCGTCGGACGCTGGGTCGACGACGTGCTGATGCGCTTCGTCGACGTACTGCTGTCGATCCCGGCGCTGTTCCTGTCCCTGGCCCTGGTCACCGCGCTGGGCTACGGCACGGTGAAGGTGGCGGTCGCGGTCGGCATCGCCAGCGTCGCGGGCTTCGCGCGGGTGACGCGGTCGGAGGTGCTGCGGGTGCGGCAGGCGGTCTTCGTCGAGGCCTCGCGCTCGTGCGGGGCGCGCTGGTACTCGGTGCTCGGCCGGCACGTCCTGCCCAACGCGGCGGGCCCGGTGATCGTCCTGGCCACCCTCGACTTCGGCGCCTCGATCCTCGCCGTGTCGGCCCTGAGCTTCCTCGGCTACGGCGCCCCGCCCCCGGCGCCCGAATGGGGCACGTTGATCTCCGACGGCCGCAACTACCTCGCCAACGCCTGGTGGTTGACGGCACTGCCCGGACTGGCGATCGCCGCGACCGTGCTGGCCACCAACCGCATCGCCCGCGCGCTGGACGGCGAATGGTCACGGCAGCGATGAGCGGCGACTCGACGAACACACCTGGAACGGACGAGGACTTGAGTACGAAACCCGACCTGAGTACGACACCGTCCCTGGGTACGACACCGTCCCTGGGTACGCCATCCTCCTTGGGTACGGCACCGAGCGGCGACCCGGACCCCGGGCAGGGCGCCGCGCTGGAGATACGCGGCCTGTCGGTGTCGTACCGCACCCGCGGCGGCATCGTGGAGGCGGTGCGGGACGTCGATCTCGATGTGCGGCCGGGTGAAGTGACCGCGGTGGTGGGCGAGTCGGGGTCCGGGAAGAGCACCACCGCGCACGCGATCACTCGGCTCCTCGCACCGAACGCGACCATCGACGCAGGCACGATCCGCTTCGGCCGGCACGACCTCGCCGCGCTGTCCGAGGCGGAGTTGCGCACCGTGCGCGGCGCCCAGATCGGCCTGGTGCCCCAGGATCCGTCGGTGTCGCTCAACCCGGTCAAACGCGTCGGCGAGCAGGTCGCCGAGGTCCTGCGCATCCACGGTCTCGCGACCCGCCGCTCCGCGCCGGCGGAGGCGATCGACATCCTGGACCGGGCGGGCCTGCCCGACGCGGCCACCCGAGCTCGGCAGTACCCGCACGAACTCTCCGGCGGCATGCGGCAACGCGCCCTGATCGCCGTCGCCATCGCCGCGAACCCGAAGCTGATCATCGCGGACGAGCCGACCAGCGCGCTCGACGTCACCGTGCAGCGCGTCATCCTCGACCATCTGCAGCGCCTCACCGAGGAGTCGGGCACGGCGATCCTGCTGGTGACCCACGATCTGGGAGTCGCCGCCGACCGGGCGCAGCGGCTGGTCGTCATGTCGCAGGGGCGGGTCGTGGAGGCCGGTCCGACCCGCGAGGTCCTCGCCGATCCCCAACACGATTACACCCGACGGCTGTTGGCGAGCGCGCCGAGCCTGGCCACCGCCCGGCCGCACACCCCGGCCGCCCCGCTCGCGGAGACCGGCACGACCCCATTGGTCGAAGTCCGCAACGCGGTCAAGGAGTTCCGACTCCCCCGCACGGGCGGTGAGTCCCGGACCCTGCGCGCGGTGGACGACGTCAGCTTCACCCTGCACCGCGGCCGGACCCTGGCTCTGGTCGGCGAGTCCGGTTCGGGGAAGTCCACCACGGCCCGCCTTGTGCTCCGCCTGACCGACGCGACCGCCGGACACATCCTCTTCGACGGCACCGACATCACGACCGCCCGGGGCGCGCAGGCCCGCCAACTGCGCCGCCGGGCCCAGCACGTCTACCAGAACCCGTACGCCTCGCTGGACCCCCGTTTCTCCATCGGCGAGGTGATCACCGAGCCGTTGCGCGCGTTCAAGGTCGGCGACCGTGCCTCCCGGCTCGCCCGCGCCCGCGACCTGCTCGACCGGGTCGCGCTGCCCGCCTCGACGCTGGAGCGCCGGCCGGCGGAACTGTCGGGTGGGCAGCGCCAGCGCGTGGCGATCGCCCGGGCCCTCGCGCTCTCACCCGATCTGGTCGTCTGCGACGAGCCGGTGTCCGCGCTCGACGTCTCCGTCCAGGCCCAAGTCCTCGACCTGCTGGCCGAGTTGCAGGCCGACACGGGAGTGGCGTACCTGTTCATCTCGCACGACCTGGCCGTCGTACGCCAGATCGCGCACCAGGTGGCGGTCATGAAGTCCGGCCGCATAGTGGAAGCGGGCGCGCCCGAGGACCTCTTCACGCACCCCGCGCACGACTACACCCGTGAACTGCTCGCGGCGATCCCCGGCCGCCGTGACGACCACGACCGGAGGACGCGGACCGCATGACCGAAGGAGACGCTCCCCGGGCACAGTTGGAGGCCGCGCGATGAGTTCCGTACGACTGGACGTCCACACCCGGGAGTCGTTCGCGGACGGTCACCGCTTCGCCGAAGGCGGGGCGTACGAGGTGGTCACCGCCACGGCGCACTACGCCGTGGATCCCGAGGCAGCCGCCCACAGCTCGATCGCCGACCTGGATCTCGCACCGCGCGACAGCGACGGCGCGGTGCGGTTCAGCGGGGACGTGGAGATCCTGCGGCCGGTCGACGGCGGACGGCGGCGACTGTTCTTCGACTGGGGCAACCGTGGCAACAAGCGGGCCGTGCAGTACTTCTGCGACGCCCCGCACACCAACCGCCCGCGGACGCTCGCCGACGCAGGCAACGGATACCTGCTGCGCCGCGGGTACACGGTCGTCTTCGGTGCCTGGCAGGGTGATCTGCTGCCCGGCGACGGGCGGTTGCTGCTCGACCTGCCCGTGGCGACGCGGGGCGCGGAACCCGTACGCGCCCTGACGACGGCCGAGTTCATCGTGGAGGAGCCCGTCCGCTCGCTCCCGCTCTCCCGCTGGACGAGCACCAGGTCCTCCCCTGTCACCGAGCGCGGAGTACGCACCGCACGCCTCACCCGACGGCGGTACCCGCACAGCGAGCCCGCTGAACTCCCCCGGGACACCTGGCAGTTCGCCCGGCTCCAGGGCGGCGGGAGCGATCTGCGAGGCAGCTCCGTAGCCGTCGTACCGAGTCGCCACGACCTCCTCCTCGACGAGGGGTTCCGGCCGGGCTGGATCTACGAACTCACCTACGAGGCCGAGGAACCGCTCGTCCTCGGGCTGGGTCTCGCGGCGGTCCGCGACCTCGTCAGCCATCTCCGGTACGACCCCGCGCGGCCGGTCGGTCCGGTCGACCACGCCTACGGCTGGGGCCGTTCGCAGACCGGCCGGGCCATCCGTGACTTCATCCACCTCGGCTTCAACGAGGACATCGAGGGACGGCCGGTGTTCGACGGGCTGCTGCCGCACGTCTCCGGCGCGGGCCGGCTGGTCGCCGAGCGGTTCACCAACCTGACGGTTCCGGGCGGTCAGCAGTACGAGGACCACCTCGCCGCGGCCGACACCTTCCCGTTCGCCTACGTCGAGTCCGTGGACCATCTCACCGGCCGACGTGACGCGATCATGAAGCGCGCGAGCGATCCCAAGGTGCTGCACACGCAGACATCGACGGAGTACTGGCAGCGTCGGGGCTCCCTGACGCACACCACGACGGACGGCCGTGACCTGGGGTTTCCGCCGAACGTGCGGGGCTACCTCTGGTCGTCGAGCCAGCATGTGGCCGATCCGACGGCGGGGGCGCCCACGAAGGGGATCTGCAACCACCTGGGGAACGTGGTCGCCACGTCGGCGCTGTTCCGGGCCGTCCTGGAGGCGCTCGACGCGTGGGTGAGCGAGGGCGCGGAGCCGCCCGCGAGCGCGGTGCCCACCGTCGCCGACGGCACGCTGGTGACGATGGAGGAGTGGTCCCGGCAATTCCCGGCGGTGCCCTCGGCGTTGCGCCCGTACAGGCCCAACGAGCTGTACGCCGTGGACCGTTCGACCGTCCCTCCGGTCGCCGACCGCTCGCGCCGGTACACGGTGCTGGTCCCGGCCGTCGACGCCGACGGCAACGAGATCGCGGGCGTACGGGCCCCGATGGTGTCCGTACCCCTCGGCACCTACACCGGCTGGAACACGCGCGCCCCCGGCCAGGGTCATGGCGCGCTGCACGAGTTCAGCGGTTCCACGTTCCCGTTCGCCGCCACCGAGGACGAGCGCCTGTGCACCGGCGATCCGCGCCCCAGCGTGGAGAAACGCTACGGAGACGCGGCCGGGTACGTCGCCCGGATCAGGGCCGCGGCCGAGGATCTCGCGGCGCGACGGCTGCTGCTCGACGAGGACGTCGAACGTGCGGTGCGCGCGGCCACGGACTGGTCGGCGCCCCGCCACGACGTCGATCTGCCCTGACCACGTGGTCGGGGCGGCCCCGAGGTGAAAGTTGGGGCGGCTCCTGGGCGACGGCCAGGGCGGTCCGAGGCGAAAGCCAGGGCGGCCCGAGGCGTAGGCCAGGCCAGTCCAAGGCGAAACCCGCACCATCCTGGGTGTAACGCACCCACCGTCCACGGCCCTGCCCCGGGCGTTTTCCGCCTAGCCTCGAAGGTATGTACAAGGACACGCGCCCTGACTCCGTTGAAGGGCTGGGTCAGTTTCTCCGCTCCCGCAGGGAACGCATCAGCCCCGCCGACGCGGGGCTGCCCAGCACGGGCCGCCGCAGGGTGCCCGGGCTGCGGCGCGACGAGGTCGCGGCGCTGGCGGGGGTCAGTCCGAGCTACTACAGCCGACTTGAGCAGGGCCGCGAACTGAGCCCGTCGGTGCGGGTGTTGGACGCCATGGCCCGGGTGCTGCGCCTTGCGGACGAGGAGCGTCGGGAGCTGTTCCGGCTGGCGCGGCCGGCAGGACGTCGTACGAGGTCGCCCTCCCGGGTCGAGCGGGTCCGCCCGCATCTGCGGCAACTGATCGAGAGCTGGACCAGGACACCGGCGTTCGTCATCGGCCACGCCCAGGATCTGCTGGCCACCAACACCCTGGCCGACGCGCTCTACCGGGACTTCACCCAGCGCGACAACGTGCTGCGCATGCTCTTCCTGGACCCCGCGGCGAAGACCTTCTACCTGAGCCCGGAGCGGGCCAAGGACCGTGCGGTCGCCGATCTCCAGCAGAGCGCCGCGAGCACCCCCGAGGATCCCCGCATCCTTGAGCTGGTCGGCGAACTGTCCGTGCGCAGCGGCGAGTTCCGCTCGCTGTGGGCGCGTGAGTACACGCGGGTCCCGCCCTATGAGGTCAAGCGGATGCACCATTCCGTGGTGGGCGACCTGGAGCTGTGGCACGAGGCCCTGAGCATCCGCAGCGCGCCGGGGCAGCAGCTCATCGTTCTCCAGGCGGAACCGGGGTCGTCCTCGGCGGACGGCCTGGCCCTGCTGGGTTCTCTCAGCGCGCCCGAGGTACCGCACCGGCAGGATCCGGCGCGCGGCGCCCAGTAAATTCGCGGCCTTTCATCGGGAATTACCCCAGCCGGTCAGGAATTCCCCTCGGCAGTGGCAATGTCCACAGCACCCAGTATTCGGTCCAGCACATCCCCGAAAACACGTGTCTCGTCGGGCGTCAGCGGATCGAAAATGAGTCGTCGCACAGTCTCCACATGCTGGGGCGCGGCGGCCTCGATCGCGTCCCGGCCCTTTTCCGTGATACGCACCATCGAGCCGCGGGCATCGTCGGCGCAGGCCTCGCGCGTGACGAGTCCGCGCTTCTCCATGCGGCTGATCTGGTGGGACAGCCGGCTGCGCTCCCAGTCGACCTCGGCGCCCAGCTCCCGCGCCCGCAACACCCCGTCGGCGGACTCCGACAGCGGCGCCAGGAGGGCGTAGTCCGCCCCCGAGAGGCCCGAATCCCGCAGCAACTGCTGCTCCTGGGCCCGTTGCAGCTCGCGCCGCACCCTGCGGTACTTCGCCCAGACGTCGGCCTGGTCAGGGGTGAGCCATCGGGGTTCGGACATGGCCTCACCGTACCAGGTTGTTGACATGTCACCGACTTCGCCGACCGTCGCCCGAGCCTGGGTGTGGGACACCCAGGAAAACCGCTGCCTTCATAGGTCCGCGAGCAAGGGACAGACTCATTTACGTCAACAGGAAATCCCCCCAAGGGGAAACGACGAAAGAGGTTTTTCCCATGGCTACGTGGTTTGTCACCGGCGCCTCCCGTGGAATCGGCGCGGAAATCGCCCGGGCCGCGCTGGCAGGCGGTAACAATGTCGTGGTCGCCGTACGGAATCCGGAACGGGTGCCCGACGATCTGAAGAAGTCCGACCAGGTTTTCGCGGTCGCGCTGGACGTCACGGACAACGACAGCATCCCGCAGGCGGTCGAGGCCGCCGTGGAGCGGTTCGGCGGGATCGACGTCCTGGTGAACAACGCGGGGCGCGGTCTGCTCGGCGCGCTGGAGGAGATCAGTGACGCGGAGGCCCGCTCGCTGTTCGACCTCAACGTCTTCGGTCTGATCAACGTCACCCGCGCCGTGCTGCCCGTGATGCGCAAGCAAGGGTCCGGCAAGCTCGTGCACATCGGCTCCCGCTCGGGTTTCGAGGGCGAGCCCGGCGTCAGCCTGTACTCCGCCTCGAAGTTCGCGGTCGCCGGCATCAGTGAGGCACTCTCCGCCGAGATGGCGCCGTTCGGGATCCAGTCGATGGTGGTCGAACCGGGCGTCTTCCGCACCGACTTCCTCGACTCCAGCTCGCTCTCCGTGGCCGCGAACCGCATCGCCGACTACGACGACACCCCGGCGCACGTGACCCTGGACTGGATCGACCGCGCCAACCACGCCCAGCTCGGCGACCCGGTCCGGGGCGCGGCCCTCATCGTCGAGGTCGCCGGCACCGCGAAGCTGCCCACACACCTCTACCTGGGCCGCGACACCTTGGAGCGCCTTGACGTCAAGTACCAGCAGGTGCAGGACGACCTGGCCCCGTGGCGCGAGAAGTCCGCGGCCACCGCGCACGACGACGCCGCCTGACACACACCGTCCGGCCCACGTCGCCTGACGCACATCGCCCGGCACCCACCACCTGACACACCGTCAAACACCGTTCCCAGCAAACCTTCTCGCACAGAGATCGAGGTCTTGTGATGTCCGCTTCCACCCTGCTCACCGGTACTCCCCTGTCCGGCCGTGTCGCCGTCGTCTCCGGCGCCTCCAGCGGTATGGGTGCCGTCACCGCCGAACGCCTCGCCGAACTCGGCGCCACCGTGGTCGTTCTGGCCCGGCGCAAGGAGCGTCTTGACGGCGTCGTCAAGAACATCGAGGCCGCCGGCGGCACCGCGCTCGCCCTGGCCGTCGACGTCACCGACCGCGCCGCCGTCCAGGCCGCCGCCGATCAGGTCGCCGAACGCTTCGGCAAGGCCGACCTGGTGTTCAACAACGCCGGTGTCCAACTCATCTCCGGTATCGAGGAGTTGAAGGTCGACGACTGGCAGCGCCAGATCGACCTCAACATCAGCGGCCTGATGAACGTGATCGCCGCGTTCCTCCCCCACCTCACGGACTCCGCCGCCGCCGGTAAGCCCGCAGACTTGATCAACACCTCGTCGATCGCGGCCACCCGCATCCTCACGAAGTTCTCGGTCTACTCCGGCACCAAGGCCTACATCAGCCACCTCACCCGGCTGCTGCGGACCGAGCTCGGCCCGAAGATGGTCCGCGTGGCCACCATCGAGCCCGGCATGGTCGACACCGAGCTCCCCGACCACGTCACGGACCCCGACGCCTCGAAGCTGATGGCCGACCTCATCCACGACATCGACGTGCTGCAGAGCGCCGACGTCGCCGAGACCGTGGCCTTCATGGCCGCCGTGCCGCGCCACGTCAACCTCACCGAGATCACCATCCTGCCCACCGCGCAGGTCGTCTGAGAACCGTCCCGTCGCGGTTCCGTCAGGGCGGGGGAGGAACAGCCGGGTGCTGCTCCTCCCCCGCCCTGATGGCATTGGTTGACACGACAACATCCCTGGTGTTTTGTTGATACGTCAATGAAACTCCCGGCAGGCCGGAGGGCCCGACATGAACATCACGGTGATCGGACGAGGACACGTCGGCGGCGGCCTGGCCCGCCTCTGGGAGAAGGCCGGACACCAGGTCAGGACGCTGGGCCGGGACGGCGGTGACGCCTCGGACGCCGACGTGGTGGTCGTGGCCGTCCCGGGCACCCTCATCGCCGAGGCACTCGCGGGTGTCACCGGACTGGACGGCCAGGTGACCATCGACGCGACCAACCTCTACGCGGCCCGTGACGAGGCCTTCCCCTCGCTCGCGCACCAGGTCAAGTCGATCATCGGCGGTCCGACCGCGAAGTCGTTCAACACGGTCTTCGCCGCCTCGTACGACCAGATCGGCACCCAGCGCGTGGCCCCGAGCAATCTGTACGCCGCCGAGCCGGAGGCGAAGGAGATCACCGCGCGGCTCATCAGCGACACCGGCTTCGACCCGGTCTACGTCGGTGACCTGGACCCGGGTGCGCGGCTGCTGGAGGACAGCTCCGGGCTGGCCCGCGCGATCGCCGGCGACATCGGCGGACCGTACTTCTACCGCTACGGCCGCCCCGGGGAGCTCTAGACAGATCCCGTGAAGCCGTCACCAGCGCTCGCCCAGCGGAAGTTCACTGTGCCGACTGGATGTCCCCCCGCGTGGACGACGCGATCGTGTCGCGGTGCGCGAAGTCGCCCGGGGGGATGCCGGGGTGGTGTCCGAGCCGGTCCGGCGGTGCCGCGACCGAGGGGCCGAGGGTGAGCCGGGAGACGATGCGGTACCGGTCGCCGCGGTAGATCGAGTGGACGTATTCGACGGGTTGGCCCGTGGTGTCCGTGGTGAGCCGCTCGAAGAGCAGAGCCGGGGACAGCTCGGGCACGTCGAGCAGTTCGGCCTCGGCCCGGGTGACGACGGTCGGCTCGATCGCCTGGACGGCCTCATGGGCGTGCACACCGTGCTGTTCGCGCAGGTGCTCGTACAGGTCGCCGGTCTCCAACTCCCGGGCGGACAGGGTGGGGACCAGGTCGGCCTTGATGTGCAGGTGCTCGATGGCCATGGGGGCGCCGTCGACCAGGCGCAACCGGGCCACGTACACGATGTCCGCGGCCGGTGAGATGCGCAGCTTGCGGCCGACGCGGGCGCCTGCCGGGATGGTGGTGAACTCCAGCAGACGGCTCGACCAGGCCCCGGCGGCCTGAGGGACCGTCATGGCCTGCTGTCCGGAGACCAGTTCCTGGGTGATCTTCTCGGGTGCCACGAACATGCCGCGCCCGTGTTCCCGTATCAGCAGTCCCGCCGCGACGAGTTCGTCGACCGCCGCGCGCAGGGTCGGGCGGGATACGCCGAGTTGGGCACAGAGGGAGCGCTCGGAGGGGATCGCGTCCCCGGGGCGGTGCGACTCGACGAGGTCGAGGATGAAGTCGCGCACGCGCTCGCGCTTGAGCACCGCTCCTGGTTCGTCGGCCTTCATGTCGCAACTCCCTCATGCGTGGAATCCCCAGTCAATCACTTGACCAGTTGACCAGTGGTCACCCGCAATCGCCCAGCTGACCGGGGAAGTGTAACCACCACCGACCTGAGGTCATCCGGTTCCCCGGCGACCTGCACACCAATTCCCTTCGCGGCGCAGGGGGTTGACGCCCGCATTGGTCTATGCCACCTTCATCCCCACATCAAGAGGTGAGCTGTCCAGTGGACTTCACTGGTCAGGTGGTCAGGTCTCCACGACCTCGCGCCTCCGCGCCCCCGCTTCCGGAGACGATCCATGCCCGCACACCGGTCCGTCCTCACCCTCGTCCCCCGCCCCGCCAAGACCGTGCTGCGGCCGGGGTACTTCACGCTCGACGCCGACACCGAACTGAACATCGGCGCGGGCACCGAACCGGCCGCGGTGCTGCTGCGCACCCTGCTCGCCCCGGCCACCGGGCTGGCCCTGCGGTCGTCCCCGAGCGGGCAGTTGAAGCTGGCGATCGACGCCGGCCTCGGCAGCCTGGGCGACGAGGGATACGTCCTCACGGTCGCCCCGTACGCCGTGCTGCTGCGCGCCGCGCACCTCACCGGACTGCTGCGCGGTATCCAGACGATCCGTCAACTCCTGCCCGCGCAGGCGCTGTCGGAGACTCCGCAGGGCGACACGCCATGGCTGCTGCCGTGCTCCGAGATCACCGACCACCCGCGGCACCCCTGGCGCGGCGCGATGCTGGACGTGGCCCGCCACTTCCAGCCCGTCTCCTATCTGCGCCGGTACGTGGACCTGTTGGCCCTGCACAAGATCAGCGTGTTCCATCTGCATCTCACCGACGACCAGGGCTGGCGCATGCCCGTCGCCGCCCGGCCCAAGCTCACCGAGATCGGCGGCTGGCGCGCCGAGACCCAGCAGGGCCCGGCCGGCACCGGCAGGTACGACGGCCTCCCGCACGCCGGCTCGTACACCCGGGCCGAACTCACCGGCCTGGTGCGGTACGCGGCCGCGCGCGGTGTCACCGTCATGCCGGAGATCGAGATGCCCGGACATGTACGGGCCGCCCTCGCCGCCTACCCCGAGCTGGGCAACGACCCGGACCGCGCCCTCGACGTCTGGACGCGCTGGGGCGTGTGCGACACGGTCCTCGGAGTCCATGACGAGGTCCTCGACTTCTGCCGGACCGTCCTCGATGAGGTCATGGACGTCTTCCCCTCGCCGTACATCCACATCGGCGGCGAGGAGTGCCCCACCACGGAGTGGAGGCACAGTGCCGCCGCACGTCGACGAGCCGCCGCGGAGGGCCTGCCGAACCCCGGGTCCCTGCACGGCTGGTTCCTCGGGCAGATCGGCGAGTTCCTGGTCCGGCGCGGTCGCCGTCCGGTCGGCTGGGCCGAGACCGGTGCCGAACTGCCCCTGGACTTCACGGTGATGACCTGGCGCGACGCGTCCCACACCCGCAGCGCTGCCCGCCGCGGCCACCCGGTGATCAACGCGTACCACCGGGCGACCTACCTCGACCACGCGCAGTCCGACGCTCCCCACGAGCCGCCGGCCCAGCCCGGCACCGTCGTCGATCTGCGCACGGTGCACGCCCACGACCCCGTGCCCGAGGACGCGGACCCGGACGTGGCCGGGCGGGTGCTCGGCACCCAGGCCCAGTTGTGGACGGAGTTCGTCACCACGCCCGCCCACATCGAGTACCTCACCTACCCGCGCCTGTGCGCCCTCGCCGACCGCGCCTGGAGCGGCCCGACCGAGTGGCCGGACTTCCGTACCCGCCTCGACGCGCACACCGCTCGGCTCGACGCGCTCGGCGTCAATCGCCACCCCTGAGGCCCACCTCAGACGTTCACCCCACGCACCGCTCCTGGCACCGCTCCTGACCTGTTCGTTCCGGAATCACCCCCACCTTTCTGGAGAGGAACAACGATGAGACTCACCAAGAACCGGCTCCGCGCCACCGCGTCCGCCGCCGTCGCGGTGGCCCTGGGCGCCGCCGCCCTCACGGCGCTCCCGGCCACCGCGAGCGCGGCCGGCGACGGGCTCAGCGTCCAGTACCGCACGAGCGCCACCGGAGCCACCGCCGACCAGGCGGAGCCCTGGTTCAAGGTGAGGAACACCGGTACCACGACAGTGCAGTTGGCGAACGTCAGGATCCGGTACTACTTCAAGGCGGACTCGGCGACCGCGGCCTACCGCTTCGCCTGCTCCTGGGCCGTCAAGGGCTGCGCCAACGTCACGGGCACCTTCGGCACGCTCGCCAACCCGACCGCCACGGCCGACCGTTACCTGGAGATCGGCTTCACCTCCGGCGCGGGCTCACTCGCCCCGGGCGCGGACACCGGCGACATGCAGCTGCGCTTCTACCAGTCCAACTGGGCCTCGCTGAAGCAGAGCGACGACTACTCCTTCGGCGCCTCGCAGACCTCCTACGGCGACTGGTCCAAGGTCACGGCGCAGTTGGCCGGCGCCACCCTGTGGGGCCAGGCCCCCGCGGGCAACGACCCGACGAACCCGCCCACCGACCCGCCGACCGACCCGCCGACGGGCGGCGCCACGCTGTTCGACGACTTCAACTACAGCGGCTACAACGACCCGCGGATCTCGTCCCACGGCTGGAGCGTGCGCTCCAACTCCGGTGGCCCCGGCGTCTCCGGCGCGACCTGGGCGCCCGACAAGGTCACCTTCGCCACCACGGGCGGCAACTCCGTCATGAACCTGGAGACCTCGACCTCGGGCACCGGTGAGAGCACCAAGCAGACCGAAGTCCTCACCAACGCGCGGAAGTTCAAGAACGGCACCTACGCGGCCCGGGTCAAGTTCAACGACGCGCCCAAGTACGGTCCCGACGGCGACCACCTCGTGCAGACCTTCTTCACCATCAACGACCTCACGGCACCGATGGCCGACGACTACGCCGAGTACGACTTCGAGTACCTGCCCAACGGCGGCTGGGGCGAGAGCTCCGACATCCTCTACACCACGTCCTGGGAGACCTACCAGGCCGACCCGTGGGTCGCGGTCAACCAGCACACCGAGGGCCGGCAGAGCTACAACGGCTGGCACGACCTGGTGCTGACCATCGACAACAGCTCCATCAAGTACTACGTCGACGGGCAGCTGTTCGGCACGCACGACGCCGCGTATCTACCGGAGCGGCCGATGTCCATCAACTTCAACCAGTGGCTGATCGACTTCGGCGGTCTGAGCAGCTCCACACCCCGGGCGTACGACCAGCAGGTCGACTACGTCCTGCACGTCAAGGACCAGGTCCTCACGCCCGCTCAGGTCGCCGCCAAGGTGACGGCGTACCGCGGCGCGGGCACCACGTTCGAGGACACCGTGCCGGGCAGCTGATCCCGCAGGACGGATGTCGGGGGCCGGAGCTCTCCCAACCGGCCCCCGATGGCTCAGGGTTGCTTGGCCATGTCCTTCACCGAGGTCGGCCCCAACTGCTTGGCGCTCGCGTACTCCGGCATCGTCATGGGCTTGTCGAACAGGAAGAACGACTGGTTCGTGCCGACCGTGAACTCCATGTACGCGCCCGTCGTGGCGTCGAATCCGTAGTAGGCGTTGCAGGTGGAGCCCGACGTGTAGGTGCCGTCCATGCCGGGCTGCGAGAGGACCGCGACGCTGTCGCCGTAGGACTCCGCCCGCTCCGTCGGAGTGAGCATCTTGCAGCGCGCCGTCGGGAGCCCCTTCATGATGAAGTACCCGTACTCGCCCTTGGCGTTCTGTATGTAGACGTACGAGAGTTTGCCCCGCTTCCCCCACGTCTTGACCCACTGATTGATCGCCTCACGGGTCGGCGAGTACTCCATGCGGCCCGCCGGCTGCTCGGCCACGAGGTGGTCGTAGCCCTCCTGCTTGCGCTTGTTCTCCTTGTCCTGGCTGGAGTCGGTACAGGACGCCAGGGCGAAGCCCACGACGAGTGCGACGACGGTGGCCAGAGCCATGCGTGCGAACTTCTTCATGCGATGCTGCCCTCTTCCCGGGTCGAGGTGGGGATCAGGTGGTGCACGTCGTGCGCTCGGCAGCGGCATCCAGCCGGTACGGCAGAGACCTGTCGCGGAAGGGCGCGCGCAGCTCCTGGGCGGCCTTCGCGTTGTAGTCGTTGACCGACTCGATCCGCGTGGCCCTCAGCGCGGTGATCGACTGGTCGATCAGTGACGTGCGGGTCTCCGAAGCGGACTTCCGCTCCTCCTGAAGCGCCTGGATCGTTCCTTCGGCGTTCTGCACGGCCCCGCACAGATCGCGGAACTCCTCGTACGTCGTCTGCTGGAACTCGGCCGGGGTGTCGGACTTCCCGCGCTCGTCCCCGTCACCGCGGAACGGGGCGGTGATCCACGCCGGGCCACCGAAGACGAACACCCCGATCACGTACACCTGCACCAGGACGGCGACCCCGACGGCAGCCCAGACCCTTAATCGTGTTCTCTCGCGTACCCCCCACATGGACATCCCCCTTCGCGGGTGGTCCCGTTGTGTGGAACCACCTTGTGCGAAGGAGGACACCGCGCCCGGAGAAGCGGTTCCGCATCGACGGGGTCTAGGAGGTCAGGTAGCAGCCCTTCCGTACGCCGGGCAGCGGATCCGTGCCGCCGAAGGTCGCGGTCGAACAACTCGCGCTGCCTGTAAGGGACTTGTAGACGAAGGTGCCTCGCGCGCCGTAGGCGACGGTCTGCTGTCCGCTGAAGGAACAGGTCCCTGCCTCGTCCGCGCAGGCCGTGCCATAGCCGACCGGGCCGCCGGTGGCGGTGTAACAGGCCTTCGACTCACCGGGGATCGGGTCGCCGAACGTGGCGTCGGTGCACGGGGTGTCACCCGTGGCCGTGATCCTGGCGAACGCCCCGAAGGCGCCGTACATCAACGGCTGTCCGGACGCGGCCGCACAAGTGCCGTTCTGGGATGCGCACTTGGTCCAGCCACCGGCCGGTGCTCCGTCGGGTGGCAGGTAACAGGACTTGGCGACACCGTCGATGGGGTCGCCGAAGTGGGCGTTGGTGCAGTCCACGGAGCCTTTGGTGACCTGGTGGACGAAGTTGCCGTTGGCACCGTAGGCGACATCGCGGTTGTAGCCCGGTACGGAGCAGGTGCCGCCCTCGGCCGCACACGCGGTGTATCCGGGCGGACCGCCCACGTCGGCCACGTAGCAGGACTTGACGAGGTTCTCCGCCGGGTCGCCGCCGAAGGAGTCGTTGCCGCAACTGGTGCTGCCCGTCACCGTCTTGTAGACGTACGTCCCCGCCCCGTAGGCCACCGAGCGGGTGCCGCTGAAGGAGCAGGTGCCGCCCTCGCCGGCGCACCGGGTGAAGCCGGGCCGCAGCGCGCCGGTGCCGGGGTCCGCGGGCGGCGCCGGATTGCCGAGTCCGGTGGCGGCCACGGTGTAACTGCCGGGGGCGACGCCGGTGAAGTAGACGTAGGTGTCGTCCTCGCTCGCCGCGGTGATGCCGGAGGTGGGCGTGAAGGTTCCGTCGCGCCATACGGTGGTGCCGTTCACGGTCACCGTGATGTTGCCGCCGCCGAACTTCGGCACGCCGATGCGACCGGTGGAGCCGGACGGGCTGGTCAGGTGGGCCGCGTAGGTGCCGGCGGCGGGGTCGCGGGACCAGGAGGCGTTGACCGGCCCCTGGGGCATGGTGATGCGGCCCTCGGCGCTGGTCAGGTCGCCTGGGTGCGGGACGAAGCGGTAGGCGCCGGTCGACGACTCGGGGGCGGTGCCGAGCACGTCGAAGGTGAGGGTCGAGGTGGGCGCGGTGGACCAGCCGTGCGCCAGGCTCATGAACGAACCGCCGTACGCCAGACCGCCGTCGGCCTTGACGCCCTCCCAGAAGGTGCTCTTGGTGCCGATGTCGGTGGTCAGCATGTGACCCCAGGTGCGGCGGATCTGGTCCAGGGCGGTGTAGTCGTCGTTGGCCGTGAAGCGGGCGTTGAGCTCCATGCCGCCGGCGAAGGGGGAAACGTTGCCACCCCACTCAGGAGTGGCCGGGCCGTAGATGCCCCAGTTCTTGCCGAGCCCCGCGATGACGCTCTTCGACTTGGCGGTGGAGTCGGTCAACCCGTACCAGACGGCGAGGGAGTTGCCGTCCTGCGGATACAGACCGCTGGTGGGGTTGTCCTTGTACATGCCCTTCGAGGCGTCCCACAGCAGGGAGTTGGCCGCGGACTTGATGGCGGCCGCCTTGCTGTTCCAGCTCGCGGCGAGCGCGCTGTCGCCCTCGGCCGTGGCCAGGGTGGCACCGCCCTTGAGCGCCGCGTACAGCAGCGCGTTGGCGGAGATGTTCTCACCGCCCTGGCCGACCCGGGCCCAGTCCTGGGTGCGGGTGACGTTGAGCAGGCTGTTGCCGTCGATCTTGTTGGTGATGAAGGCCATCCCGCGCTTGTAGTTGGCCCATTCGGAGTCCAGCCACGCCCGGTCGGCGGTGTAGGTGTAGTACGTGGACGTCCCCAGCAGGGTCCAGGTGTGGTAGGTGTCCGAGCCGGTGAGGTTGAACGGCGGTCCCGACCAAGGGATTTCGCCCGCCGCCGACTGCGCGTTGAACATCGTGGTGAGCGCGTTGCGGGTGGAGACCAGGTCGTTGGAGTACGCGTACTGCGTGGGTACGGCGATGCCCATGTCGCCCGGCCACACCGTGCGGTCGCGCTTGGCACCGTCGACCAGGACGGAGTCGCCCACGCCGACGGTCGCGCCGTTGTCCCACGCCGAGGAGGGCGGGGGCCAGGCACGGCCCTGGTTCGAGGCGATGGTGTTGAGCTGCACGGTGTACGCACCGGCGTACCAGATGCGGTTGAGCAGCTCGTCGTTGGAGGAGAAGTAGTTGGCGTAGTCGGCGGGGTTGGCCTTGCCCGGAGCCGCGGTGAAGTTGAGGCTGACGCCCTTGAGGTCGACCCAGCCAGAGGTGTCCAGGAAGACGGTCAAGTAGCGGAAGCCGCCCCGCTGTTGAGCGGTCGGAACCGTGTAGGTGCCGTTCGTGGTGGCCGTTGTGTAGAGCGCCCCGTCCTCGCCGTCGCGTCCACTGCTGCGATCGCTGTTGTTGCCCACGTAGAGGGACGACTCGCTGAAGGCCAGGCCGACCCGCTGCCCGCCGTCGCTCGCACTGCCGAAGGACAACGTTGTCACACCGCCGACCTCTTTCCCGAAGTCGAGGGTGATGGCCGACTGCGAGCCGGAGATCCGCGTCGACTGCCCGTTGAGGACGTTCTGCGGGTTGGCGACGCTGCCGGACGTGCGGTAGATCGCGGTCGGCTTGAGGGTGCGCGAGGTCGGCGAGTAGTTCGGGACGGCAACGGCCGCCGTCCGCACGCCCGTTGCGGGCGCGGAAGTCGCCGCAGGGGCGGCGGGAGCCGTGAGCAGTGCGGCGGCCACTACTGCGGCGAGGCCGAGCACGCGCTGTGGACGGGATGTTCGGATCAGCGAGGGGCGGCGGCGCCGCATGGGGTACCTCCCGGGTTCGGGTGGGGAACGAGGTGCTTGAATCGATTCAAAACTGAGCCGACAGAGGTCGGAGGTGAGTGAAGCAGTGGATGTGCGAGGCGCCTCGCCGAAGTTCCACCGATGATGTGCGCCCCGCAACGGGGTGTCAACCCGTCACAGCCGGTGTGAACCGCCCCTGGAATCACTGGCGTTGGAGGCGTTGACAGCGCCCCACCGAGCCGGTTCACTGCCTCCCTACAGGTATGGACCAGTACCCGCTCCGCATGGCTCAGTGAGACCCGACCGGCGTCCCCCACTCTGAAATCGAGGCGAGTTCCGGTGCCCTCACACAGATGCGACATCGTTGTCAGAATGCGGCTCCTCCTCACCTTCCTGCTGACGGCCGCCCTCGCGTTCGCGGCCCTCGTCCCGGCCGCCTCCCCCGCGTCCGCCGCGACCCAGGTGTGCGTGCTGTCCTGCGACACGCTGGACCCTTCGCAGGCTGTACAGGAAACGTTTCCAGTGCCGAACAAGGACCTCAACGGCCGGCGCCTCGAACTGCACATGTCCGACGCGGACGACATGGCCTGGGCCAGCATCGACAACGCCGTGACCGGCGACTCGGTGTGGCTGGACCGCTCCTGGGACGGCGGCGCCAGCTGGGAAGGGCTGCTCGGCAAGGCGAGCGTGCCGAGCTCCTGGACCGGCACCAGGACGCTGATGTACAACATCACCGACCCGCGCAACCACCGACGCGGTCTGGTCCGCGCCTGCGGCGACGCGGCCGGCGTCGGCTGCACGAACTGGGCCTATCCGACCGTCTGCGACACCCTGTGCGACGGCACGAGCGCGGGCCAGGCGGCGGGCGACGACCAGCCGGTGCCCTCAACGACCTTGTACGGCCGCACTATTCGCCTGCACCTCGACCAGAGAAACGCGATGGCCTGGGCGAGCATCGAATCCGGTGGCTCCGCTGACGAGATCTGGCTCGACCGCTCCTGGGACGGCGGTTCGACCTGGCCGGACGGCTCCTCCCGCGGCCGTACCAGCACCCCGTCCGGCGCCACCGGCACCCGTACCGCCATGTACGCGACCCGCGATCCGCGCGGGCTCCTCTACGGCGGTGCGGTCCGGGCGTGCGGCCGGGAGGCGAGCCACAACGAGGGCAGTTGCACCGCATGGGTCAGGCCGGTGCCGACCAGGGCGCGTGCCGCGGCGGACGCGCTGATGACCTCGTACGACCCCTACAACGGCTGGTGGCCCAGCAGTTGGTGGAACTCCGCCGCCACACTCACCTCGCTCATCGACTTCGCGAAGACCACCGGTGCGCACGACTACGACTGGGTCATCGCGCGCACCTTCGACCGGAACAAGGGCGTCTTCGCGGCCGGTACGCGCAGTTCGGACGCGATCGAGGGGCACTTCATCAGCCGTGCCATCGACGACTCGGCGTGGTGGGCGATCGCGTGGCTCGACGCGTACGACTACACGGGCGACTCCCGGTATCTCAACGAGGCTGTCACCATTGCCAATTACGTCCAGCAGTACTGGGACACCGGCAGTTGTGGTGGTGGCGTGTGGTGGGACCGTGAGCGCACGTACAAGAACGCGGTGACGAACGGGCAGTACCTGTGGCTGACCACGGCCCTGCATCAGCGCATCCCGGGCGACACGGTCTGGCTCCAGCGGGCGAGGACGTCCGCCGCCTGGTACCGGGCCAGCGGGATGATCAACTCGGCAGGTCTGGTGAACGACGGACTGACCTCGTCCTGCGCCAACAACGGCTCCACCGTGTGGAGTTACAACCAGGGACTGGCCATCGGGGGCTTCACCGAGCTGTGGCGGACAACCGGGGACGGTTCCTACCTGACCACCGCCCGCACGCTGGCCGATGCCGCGATCAGCAGCTCGCAGTTGACCGTCGGCGGGGTGCTCACCGAGTCGTGTGACGTCGGCTCGGCGTCCTGTGACGACAACCAGAAGCAGTTCAAGGGCATCTTCATGCGGAACTTCGCGGACCTGGCGAAGGCCACCGGTGCCAGCTCCTACCAGAGTTACGTCCAGAAGCAGGCGGACACGCTGTGGACGCGGGATCGCAGCTCCCTCAACGCCCTCGGTCAGCGGTGGGCCGGCACCAGCCCCAACCAGACCGACTGGCGTACGCAGGCCAGTGCGCTCGGGGCACTCACCGCTGCCGCGGGCTGAGCACAGGGTGGGTGCCGGGCACCTGGGATATCGGCGACCTGGTTGCGTTCCGTGGACGCGACCAGGCTGGCCGTGCACCACCCACCCACCTGAGGAGCCCGCGATGAGCGTCACCCCCACGGACACCGTGAACTGGAACAACAAGGCCTTCGAGGAGATCGTCTCGAACGACGCGGGACGCCCCGTCCTGTTCACCAACGCCCGCGTCCTGACGATGGATCCGCTGATCGGGACCATGGTCGGCGCGGACGTCCTCCTCGTGGGCGCCCTTCTGGTGGGCGTCGGCCCGGGCATCATCACGGCGGCGCAGGACGACAACGCCATCGTCGTCGACTGCACGGGCATGACCGTGGTGCCGGCCGTCGTGGACACCGTCGCGCTGGTGGGTGGCCGCGGCCATCGCTCCGAGTACGTCACGACGCTGACGCCCGGGAACGCCGGTGACCTGCTCATCGTGCCGGACGAGTTCGCGCCGGACGTGGCGGGCGCGCAGGCCACGCTGCTGACCCGTCCTGAGGAGGTCCGTGCCCTGGTCGCGGGCGGCCGGCCCGTCCTCTGGGCCGGTGCCGACGCCCCGGGTCGCCCCACCGCTCCCGAGGCCGGCATCCCGGCCGCGCAGGACCTGACCGGCAGCCCGCGCGTCGGCGTCTGGATCGACGAGAACGACTTCCTGCACCAGGAGTTGACCGCGGACGGCCGCTACGACGAGACCCGGGGCGGTCGCCCGCACGCCTACCAGGGCCGGTACTGGATCGACGGCGACCGGATCGACTACCTGGACGACCTCGGTTTCTGGGCCTTCGGGGAGTTCCGGGGCGAGGAGCTGCACCACGCGGGGTACGCGATGCGGCTGGGCTGAGCCCTTCGCCGTAGCGGTCCTGAGCGCCCGGACCGCTGCGGGAAAACCGGTTGGGCGGGGTGAACGCCGGTTGGTAACGTGCGAATTGACCGCGATACCGCGCGAGGAGGTGAGGCCCATGGACGCAACAGCTGTATGGGTGCTCCCCTCCCTTCCGCGGTCGGTCCGTTGACATAGGTGTCGCCGGGAGCGCCTCGACAAGGCGAACCCGAAGGGCATCAACCTATGCAATCTGCGTGTTTCACCGCCGAGACGACGACGAACGGTGTCATCGAGCACGACTTCACCGTGGGTGGGGTCACCGGCGCATTCTGGTCGCCCCAACGTGCCGATCGCGCGCCACTGGTGCTGATGGGCCATGGCGGCGGCAACCACAAGAAGTCACCCGCGATGCTGGGCCGGGCCCGGCGCCTCGCGCTCCACGGCGGCTTCCACGTCGCCTGCCTGGACGCGCCCGGTCACGGCGGCCGGCCGCGGACGGCGCACGACGAGCGGGAGATCGCCGCGATGCGGCAGGCGATGGAGGCGGGCGAGCCGGTCGGCCCGATCGTCGTCCGGTACAACGCCCATCTGGCGGAGCGTGCTGTAGTAGTCGGTGCTCACCCCGGCCAGGACGGCGACCTCCTCGCGGCGCAGACCAGGGGTGCGGCGCGTCCCCGCAGGCATCCCGTGGTCCTCGGGGCGCGCCAGTGCGCGACGGGCCCGCAGGAACTCGCTCAGCCGGTTGTTCTTCTCCATGCCCGCCAACGTACGGGCCGGTACCGGCGGCTGGGTGGCCGTGTCACACCCACCCAGAGCGTGGGGTCGGGGCCTCGCCGACAGACGTGAGCACCGCGCGTCGGCCTCAGCCGCGGCGTGCGAGTCCGTCCAGGATCAGCTCGATGGTGAAGTCGAAGCGTTCGTGGTCGGTTCCCGCGGTGAGTTCGGCCGCGTGGCGTTTGACGTGCGGGAAGGTGTCGGGGAGGTCGGCGAGGCGCTGGCGCATCTCGTCGCGACTGACCACCCATTCGCCGTCGCCGCGGCCGACCAGCGAGATCTCCAGGGTGTAGGAGCTGATGTAGAGCGACAGGGCGTCGATGCCCCAGGCGGCGCTCTGCGGCGCGACGCCACCGGCGAGCAGAAGGGCGAGCAGGCACTCGGCGAGACGCAGCGTGTCGTTGTTGGTGGGCGCGGCGGCGAGCGCGGCGCGGGAGATGCCGGGGTAGCGCAGGTACTGGTCGCGCAGCTGGGCGCAGACATCGGTGATCTGCTCGCGCCAGGTGGCGGGGTCCGGCTGAGGGAGAGAGATCTCCGCGCACAGCCGGCCGATGAGCAACTCGTCCAGGTCGTCCTTGTTGACGACATGGGCGTACAGGGACGCGGATCCGGTGTCCAGAGCGGTCGCCACGCGGCGCATGGTGAGCGCCGGGTATCCCTCGCGGGCGACGATGTCGAGGGCCACCTCGATGATCCCGTCGACCGTGATCGGCTTCGTGCGTCGGCCCCGCTTGGGGCTCGTGTCGGAGACGGGCAGGTTGTGCCGCGCCGCGCGCCGCTCCTGAGGGGTCGATGCCATGCCGCGAGCCTACCTCGGAACGAACCATGCACCACTGCAACGAGCACTGCTCGTAATAGCGCGAGCAGTGCTCTAGTATCGAATGGTGTTCGTGCGTGTAAGTCGCACGCCATTCATCTGAAAGGTGCGCACCATGGCCACCAAAACCGCCCTGATCACCGGAACCAGCCGTGCGGCCGGACTCGGCTTCGCCGTCGCCCGCGGCCTGGCCGAACGGGGCTATCACGTGATCCTCACCGCCCGCGATCGGTCCGCCGCGGAACCGCTGGCCGCCCGGTTGCGGCACGACGGTCACGCGGCCACGGCCCTGCGCCTGGACCTGTCCGACCGCGCCGGCATGGACGAGGCGGCCCGCCATCTCGCCGAGACCTTCGGCCACCTGGATGTCCTGGTCAACAACGCCAGCGGGATGCCCGATTTCCAGGTGCTCGACGCGCTGGACGCTGACATGGACGTCGTACGAAGCGCGATGGACGTCTCCGTGATCGGCCCGTGGGCTCTGACCCAGGCGATGCTTCCGCTGCTGTCCGCCGCACCCGCCGCCCGGATCGTGAACGTCTCCAGCCTGTCCGCCCAGCAGATCGCCACCGGTCTCGACCTCGGCGCACCCCTGCGCGCGCCTGCCTACTCGATGGCCAAGTACATGCTCAACGCCCTGACCACGGTCCTCGCCCGAGCCCTGGCCGACACCTCGATCCTCGTGAACGCCGTCGACCCCGGCAACACCGCGACGCATCCTGAGCGGGGCGACGACGAAGGGGATCGTTCGGCCGAGGAAAGCGCCCAGGACATCGTCAAGGCGGCCACCTTCGGCGCCGACGGACCCACCGGACAACTCTTCGCGGACGGACAGGTGTTCGCTGGCGGACGGTCCGCTGCCTGACTCCGCGACCGGAGCCGACGTCGGGTGGCAGTAGGTCCACCCTTCATCCGGTGTCCAGGCCCAGCGACGAGGACCGCCGCGAACGGCAAGGTTTCCCTCGTCGGCAAGGAGCCGACGAGGAATCCCGTACTCGGACGACTCAGGGGGACACCCATGAACGAAACCATCGCCAGGCGCCTGACGGGTCTCGCGGGCATCGCCACCGCGAGTGCCTTCATCGTCGAAGTACCCCTGTACTTCGTGTACTCCGGGCCGCCGCCGGACTCGAACGTCCTGGCCAGGCTGCTGATCGGAATCGTCGCGTTGGCCTCGCTGATCGTGTTCGTGACGGCCTTCCGCGAGCTGGTCAAGCGCGTGAACCCCGACTACGAATGGGTCGGCACGATGGCCTTCGCCACCGGGCTGGTCTACGCGACGATCACCCTGATCTCCAGCGGACTGGAGGCGGGCGCGGTCATCGCCGCCGACCGCCCGATCGACCCGACGATCACGGTCAGCGGCACCTACATCCTCTACGGGTCGATCGGCCGCCTGATGCTCGCGCTCTTCCTGATCACGGTGGGCTATGGCATCCGCCGTACGAACCTGCTGCCGCGCTGGACCGGCCGCTCGGCGTACGTCCTCGCCGGGGTCAACCTGGTCTTCGTGCCCTCCTTGTTCTTCGGAAACAACCCCGCACACTTCTACGCGGCGAACGGCTGGGGCACCACCGCCATGATGGGCGCCATCCTCAGCTACTGGCTGCTCGCCCTCGGCATCTCCACCTACCGCAGCGCCGGACGGCGTGCACTCGTCGGCGGCTCACCGGTCCTGCAACGCTGACTCCGCTCGCACAGCAGATGGTCGTGGTGTCCGGCATGAAGGCGGGCACCACGACACGTTTGCGGGCCGAGGGGTCTCCCTCCCGTCCAGGCGCGCGGTGAGCCGTTGTCGTCCATCTGAGCTCCACGGGTCCGCCTTGCCGAAACGGCAAGTTCCCGTGCCGGGCCGCGGCGCATCTGGTGAGACTGAGCGCATAGCAACGCAAGGAGCTTCGATGAGCACGACGCGCCGCACCCGCCGCCGCGACACCCCGCCGCCTCGGACCGGAAGCAATGAGGCCGAGGTCCTGCGCGGGTTCCTCGACTACCTTCGGACCTCCATCGCCGCCAAGGTCGACGGTGCCCGCGAACCGCAGGTGCGCACGGCCGCGGTGCCGTCGGGCACGAATCTGCTCGGCCTGCTCAACCACCTGACCTTCGTCGAGCGGTCGATTTTCCTCGGGGACGACGTCACCGACTGGCAGGCGACGTTCCAGGCCGCGTCGACGGACAGCGTGGCCGATGTCGTCGGGCGTTACCGGGACGCGGTCGAGCGCGCGAACGCGGTTCTCGACCGGTGCACGGATCTCAGCGCGCCGGTTCCCCGATCGAGGCCGGATCGGCCCGCTCCCAGCATCCGTTGGGCCCTCACCCACATGATCGAGGAAACCGGCCGGCACGCGGGCCACGCGGACATCCTCCGCGAACTCATCGACGGGGCGACCGGCCGCTGATGCCATGCCTCCTTCAGGCGGCCCCAACTCCGGGGCCGATCGCATGCGTTCGCTCAGGTGGCGAGAATGCCGCCGTCCACCGCGACGAAGCTTCCGGTGGCGAAGGACGCCCGATTGCTGAGGAGCCAGAGTGCCGCTTGAGCGATCTCGTCGGGCTCAGCCATGCGCTTCTGCACCTGCCGAGCGACGAACGCCTCTTCCAGCTCCGGAACCGCCTCGATCGCGCCGCTGATCATCTCGGTCCGGGTGGTCCCGACGACCAAGGCGTTGACGCGGATCCCATGGGCCCCGTACTCGGCCGCCGCCGCTTTCGTCAGCCCGAGCACCGCGTGCTTGGCCGCGACATAAGGGGCGGGTGCCCCGGTGGCGATGACGCCGGCGCTGCTGGCGGTGTTCACGATGGCCCCGCCGCCACCGGCGAGCATGACCGGGATCTCCTGGCGGAGGCAGTTCCAGGTGCCCCGCACGTTGGTGTCCATCACCAAGTCGTAGTCCGCCTCGGCGAGTTCGTGCAGCGGGCGGATCTCGGATCCCGCGGAGCCGGCGTTGTTGAGCGCGGCGTCCAGCGTCCCGAAGCGGTCCACGGCCACGGCGACCGCTCGCTTCACATCCTCGACGAGCGCCACATCACCCACGTGGTAGGCGGCCTTGCCACCGGCCGCCTCGATCTCCTCGACCAACTCCTTGAGCCGCTGCTCGCGTCGAGCCATCACCACCACCGCGGCCCCCTCCGCGGCGAAGAGCCGCGCGGCAGCCGCGCCGATACCGCTGGAGGCGCCGGTGACCAGGGCTGTCCTGCCCGCGAGCAGCCCACCCGGCACATGCTGATCAGCAATCATGAACTGGATCCCCCTCGATACTTCGTCGGCGGCAGTTCCCGCCACAAGGCCATCACACCTTGCCCCGCGGGCCGGCGCCAAGCGAGTTCAGCCGATCTTGCGCATGATTGCTTCCGCGGCCAGTGGCCGGCGGCGCCTCACTGATCGAGTGCCGTTGGGTCCCGGCGAGATGGCCGCGGACCGGGCTTGAGTGAGTGTCAGGTCCATCATGCCTGATCAGAGGCGTTTTCGGTAGGACGTAGCGCACGCCCGTTCGGTCTTGTTGTGGGTGGTGCCGTGACCGCAGAATCGTCGTCATCCACTCTTCGGCCCACGTGCCGGCATCCGTCATCGGCTGCCGGTGCGTTCGCCGCGCTGTCTCGCCGTGGGACAGCGCTGGTCGGGGGGTGGTGGGACGAAGGGGATCGATGGATCAGGACATGGTTGTGCTGGCGAAGGTCAGGCTGCTCAGTGCCAACCGGCGGGTGGTGCGGGGCGCGGAGGGACTGTGGATCTACCGTCTTCTGACCCAGGTCGACGCGGAGGCATACGGATCGAAGCTGGCGTACGTCCTGGTGGAGGAGAGCGGCTCGCCCCTGGTGCGGGAGATGCCCGAGCGACGGTTGGAGCTGTTGGACGAGGCCGTGGAAGTGGCGAAGGCCCTGAGTACGGAGAACCCGTTCCGGGCGAAGGTACTGGGGAGGGCACTGGCCGCCAGGCAGCGGGAGCTTGATGCCGCACCGGCGAATCCGCGCACGCCCCGGTAGGACCGCGATGTGCTGACGCTGTTCGACCAGTCGCGTGCGGTTGCCGCTGTGTGCGTGGCGTGGCGCAGGCGCGGCTGGTCGACGGAGTCAGCGGAGGTGGATCAGGATCCGGCCCGCGTTGGTCGGATCCGTCTCCACACGGACGTAGAGCTTCTTGAGGTGTTTCTGTGCCAGCAGCGCCAGCACGCGCTTCTTCAGCTGGCCCGTCCCCTTGCCCGGGATGATCTGGACCGTGTCGACCCCGGTGGCGGCAGCCTTGAAGAGGGTCTGCCGCAGGGCCGTGTCGATGGCGCGGTCGCTGCGGAAGACGGGGTGCAGATCCAGGGTGAGCAGGGCCATCGCCTCCGATGAACTCGGTCCCCGTCCGGCGCCGGGTCCCCGTGGGGCTCGTCGTACGGTCGCAGCGTATGTGATCCTCCGGGCCGTCGTCCCCTCTGCGGGTCCCGTACTTCGGCCGGGGCGGGGTGGTCAACTGCGGCGCGACGGCAGTTGGACGACGCGGCGCGATGGTCGTCGATTGACAGGGCACCGGACGTGGCTGGTAGACCGAGTGCCCGGCCGGGGATCCGGATGACGGGGGCAGGGGGACTCACTGTGAGCAGGGCGTTGGTATGCCTGCCGTTCGCCGGGGGCGGGGCGGGTTTCTATCGGGGCTGGACGGACGTGCCCGACGCGGGACCATGCATCGTTCCCGTCCAACTGCCGGGCCGGGAGGAGCTGTTCGCCGAGGAGCCGTACGACGACGTGGTCACGGCGGCCGAGCAACTCGCCCCGCGCATAGCCTCATTGACCGCCGAGCACGACGGATTCGCGCTGTTCGGGCACAGTCTCGGCGCGGTCCTCGCCTATGAGGCGGTCAAGGCTCTGGCCCGGATCGGCGCACCCGCACCGGAACATCTCTTCGTCAGCGGATCGCCCGGTCCCCGCAGCGGCCGTACGGACCGGGCGACCGGGCTGGGCGACGACGAATTCCTTGCCCGGGTCGAGCAGTTCGCCGGATACCGGCACGAGGCGCTGGACGATCCGGAGCTGCGCGAGATCCTCCTCCCGCTGCTGCGCGCGGACGTGGAGATGCACGAGAACTACAAGCCGCGCTCCGACGAACCGATCACCGTCCCGGTCACCGCGCTGCGCGGCAGCGACGACACGCTCGTCGGCGCCGACCAGGCCCGCGAGTGGTCCGGCGTCACCACGGCTGCCTTCCACTACGTCGAGATCCCCGGCCGGCACATGTACCTCGTCGACGCGGCACGGCCGCTGTTGGAGAGCGTCACCCGAACTCTCGCCGGGTGAAGGGCCGTTCATGAAGCTGCTCGACGGCATGACCGCGGTCGTTACCGGAGCCGCGCGCGGACTCGGCCGCGCCTGCGCCACCCGGTTCGCCGCGGAGGGAGCCGAACTCGTCCTGGTCGACATCGCCGAGGACCTGGCCGGGGTGCCGTATCCGCTGGGCACCGAGAGCCAGCTCGCGCACACCGCCGACCTGTGCCGTGCCCACGGGGCCGCCGTGCTCACCGAGGTCGCGGACGTCCGCAGCCTGGAGGCGTGCGAGACGGTCGCCGAGCGGGCGCTGGACCGATTCGGTGCGGTCGACGTCCTGGTCAACGGGGCCGGGATCGCCGCCCCTTCGGGCAAGGCGGTGCACGAGATCGCCGAGGACGAATGGCGGCTGATGATCGACACGGATCTGTCCGGCGCCTGGCACATGATGCGGGCGATCGTCCCGGCGATGGTCGCCCGCCGGGAGGGCAGCATCGTCAACATCGCGTCCACCGCCGGGCTGGTCGGCTACCGCAACTTCGCCGGGTACGTCGCGGCCAAGCACGGGCTGATCGGACTGACCAAGGCCGCCGCGCTCGACTACGCCCCGTTCCGGGTGCGGGTCAACGCGCTCTGCCCCGGCTCGGTGCGCGACGATCCGCTCGTCGAGGGCCGGATGCTGGCCGAGATCGCCCGGTCGCTGGAGGTGGACGTCGCCGAGCACGAGGAGATCTTCACCCGGGCCCAGCCGATGAACCGGCTGATCGAGCCGGAGGACATCGCGGGTGCCGCGGTCTGGCTGGCAGGGCGGGACGCCGTGCAGGTCACCGGCACCACACTGACCGTGGACGGTGGGTTCGTCGCGAAGTGAGGCGCAGCAAGTGAGTGGCGGGTGTCCCACCGACCAGGAGACCGTATGGCACATCAGCTCCGATCTCGCGTCCATCCCTCAACCACCCAGGAGCGAAAGGCCGTTCAGGGTGCCGACCCCTGTCACAGTCTTGTCCTACGGCTGAGCCCCGACGTCACTCTCGACGCAGCGCGGAATCGCCTCCGAGAGGCTGCGGCCGGTCACCCGGCGCTGACCGGGTTGCCGCTCTGGCACGACCGGCTTGCCGTCGCCCGCGACGATCCCGCCGCGCGGGACCGGGTCCGAGCGGAGAGTCGGCGCACCCTGCACGGTTCGGGCCGTCCGGTTCGTGCCCTACTGGTTCAATTCGCCGACGGTTCCGGCGACTTGGTGCTTGTGGCCCGGCGGTCCGTCCTGTCCCCGTGTGCCCTGCGTGGTCTGGGGCAGGTGCTGTCGGGTGCTGGTCCGTGTCTGCCGGTGGAACCCGCGCCGGTGTCGGGTCGGCCGGTGACCGGTTTCGGCTCGGCTCCCGTGTGGGGGCTCGGTGATCCGGGCGCCGGCGGGCGGTACGGCGAGGTCGCCGTGCCGGCGGCGGTACCCGCGGCGGGCGACCCGCTCCTGCTGGCGGCGCTGGCCCTCACCGGGGCGCGGCACTCCGGCCGGGGACAGGCCGAAGTCGTTGTCTGGAGTGGAGCCGCGGACTCCACCGGCGGCGGCATGGTGCACCGCGTGGACTGCGACGAACAGCTGACAGTGAGCGACCTATTGACGCAGTGTCAGTTGGCGGTCGAGGGGGGATCCCCCGCGAGTGGCGACCCCGTGGACGACGGACCGCTGCCCGAACTCGGCATGGTTCTCGACGAGGAGCATCCCGGGGAGTCGTATCTACCCTTCCTGGAAACGGAGTTGCCCGTCCTCGTGCACTGGACGCGCGCGGCCGACGGCCGTACCCGTGGCCTCCTCCGTCATCGCGAACGAGATCTGGCGCCACGGATCGCGCGGGACTTCGCCGAACATCTTGCCCACGTGCTGGGACAGCTGGCCACCGCCGAACCGGATCTGCCGTTGGGTGACGTCGAGTTGATGCCGCTCGACGCGTGTCTGCGCATCGTGCGAGAGGGCGCCACGCCCCGGCACCCCGAGGCGCAGGCGGGAACCGACGCCACTGTCCACGGACTGCTGGCGGAGGTCGCCCGGCGGCAGCCGCACGCCGTTGCCGTGGTCGACGACACGACCGAACTCACCTACGCCCGGCTGGAGGAGCGGGCCGAGCAGTTGGCCCGGGGGCTGGTGGTGCTCGGGGCCCGGCCCGATGACGTGGTCGCCGTGGCACTGGACCGTACCGCCGAACTCGTGGTGGTGCTGCTCGCGATCCTCAAGGCGGGGTGCACCTATCTGCCGCTGGATCTTCGGCATCCGGCCGAGCGCCGTCGATACACGGTCGAGCACGCCGGTGCGGTCGCCGTCGTCGCGGACCCGGACGCGTCCGCATCCCTCGAACTCCTCGACGGAGTGCGGTGCGTCTCGCCGGGCGAGCTGAGCGACCTCGCCGACCGGGTCGGTGCGGACACCGCGCTGCCGGCCGACACCGATGGCTCCCGGCCCGCGTACGTCATCTACACCTCCGGAACGACCGGGCGGCCCAAAGGAGTTGTGGTGCCGCACCGCAATGTGGCCGCCCTGGTGTCGGCGACCCGGGGGGACTTCGGGCTCGGGCCGCAGGACACCTGGACCTTCTTCCACTCCAGTGCGTTCGACTTCTCGGTGTGGGAGATCTGGGGGTGTCTGCTGACCGGTGGGCGGCTGGTGGTGGTGCCGTACTGGGTGGCTCGGGACACCGAGCTCTTCCATGAGCTCGTCGAGCGGCGGGGGGTGACCGTGGTGAGTCAGACGCCGTCGGCGTTCGCCCAGTTCATCGAGGCCGATGCGGTGCGGCAGGCGTCGCTGCGGGTGCGGCTGGTGGTGCTGGGGGGCGAGGCGCTCGACGTCGGGGTGCTCGCCGGGTGGTTCGGGAGGCACTCCGCGTCCAGTTGTCGTATCGCCAACATGTTCGGGATCACCGAGACCACCGTGCATGTCACCGAGCAGACCGTGACTCCGGCGGAGGTCGTGGCCGGCAGCCGGAGTGTGGGGCGGGCGTTGCCGGGCTGGTCGTTGTCGGTGCGGGACGCGCGGGGCAGGGTGCTGCCCGCCGGCGTCGCCGGAGAGATCCATGTGGGCGGCGACGGTGTCGCGTCGGGGTATCTGCGCCAACCCGAGCTGACCGCCGAGCGGTTCGTCACCGATCCGTACGGCGGGGGACGGCTGTACCGTTCCGGTGACCTCGGGCGGATCCGGGACGACGGCCGGCTCGACCACCTCGGGCGGATCGACAGCCAGGTGAAGATCCGCGGCCACCGCATCGAACTCGACGAGATCCGGCAGGTGTTGCTGGGCCACCCCGCGGTCGCCGCGGCCGCTGTCGTGCTGCGCCACGGCAGTCCGGGGGACCGGGACACCGCGCGCATCGACGCGTACTACGTGCTGCGGGGTACGGCCGCGCCGAGCGGTCCGGAGCTGCGCCGGCATGCCGCGACCCTGCTGCCGGAGTACATGCTGCCCGCCACCCTCACCCGGCTCGACGCGATCCCCTTGACCACGAACGGCAAGACCGACCTGGCCGCGTTGCCGGAGCCCTCGGCTCCGGCGGCGCAGCCGACCGGGCCGGTGGAGGGAGTCGAGCCCGGTGAATCCGAGGGCAGTCGCGGCGATTCCACGGCCGGTACCGTCCTCGCGTTGTGGAGCCGACTGCTGAACACGGACGTCGGCCCGCACGACAACTTCTTCGAGCTGGGGGGCAATTCGCTGCTGGTGGTCCGACTGCTGCGAGAGTTGCCGGACCACGGCTTGCCCCGGATCGCGGTGCGGGACTTCTACCGGAACTCGGACGCCAGGAGCTTCGTCCGGCTGGTGCGTTCGGTCGCGGCGGCGGACACGGGTCCGTGACCCGGCTGCGCGGGAGGCACCTCTCCGGCTCCCGCGTCCGTCAGCGGCGCCGGTCCGGCGAATCCATCAACCGGCTCTCCCACGCCCACGCCGCGACCTCCACCCGGTTGCGCATGCCGAGCTTCGTCTGAATTGTCGCCAGGTGGCTCTTGACCGTGCTGATCGAGATGAACAGCTGTGCCGCGATCTCCTGGTTCGTACGGCCGCGGCCGATGGCCCTGATGACCTCCAACTCCCGTTCGGACAGGGGCTGGGAGGGGTTCGCCGTCGTCGGTTGTCGGGCGGGGGCGAGCTGGCGGAGCAGGCGCAGGGTGATCGACGGGGAGATCAGGGCGTCGCCGGAGCTCGCGGCGCGGACCGCCTCGACCAGCAGAACCGGGCCCGCGTCCTTGAGGACGAACCCGACGGCGCCGGCCTGCAGCGTGCCGTAGACGTACTCGTCGAGGTCGAACGTGGTGACGATGACCACGCGGAGCGGGTCGGTGACGCCGGGGCCGGCCAGGGCGCGGGTGACCTCGATGCCGTCCAGGCGGGGCATCCGGATGTCGACGAGGCACACGTCGGGGCGCAGCCGCCGCGCCATCTCGACCGTCTCGGCGCCGTCGGCCGCTTCGCCGACGACCGTGATGTCGGGCTGGTCCTCAAGGATGAGGCGCAGGCCGCTGCGGATCATGGCCTGGTCGTCGGCGAGCAGAACATTGATGGTCAACGACGGTCTCCCGAGGGGATCGGCAGGGTGGCGAACACCGACCAGCCGGCGTCGGTGCCGGGGCCGACCCGGAGCGTACCGCCGAGGGCCTCGACCCGTTCGCGCATTCCGATCAGGCCGAATCCGCCCGAGTGACGGTGCCGGGCGGGGGAGGGCGGGGCGTCGTCCGTGATGCGTACCGTGATGTGCTCGTCGGCCTGGGCGACGTCGACCGTCGCGCTGCGGGCGTGCGCCGCGTGGCGGGCGATGTTCGTCAACGACTCCTGCACGATCCGGTAGACGGTCGCCGTCACCTCGGGCGGCCAGGACGTCGGCTCGTCCGGCAGGCCCAGATGGACGGCGGGGCCGTGTCCGTCGAAACGGCGTACCAGCTCGGTGAGTTGCTCAGGACCCGGCGAGGTGGTGGCCCCGTCGTCGGAGTCGCGCAGCAGTCCCACCACACGACGCATCGCGGCCAGCGCGTCGGTGCCCGCCGTCTCGATGCCCTCCAACGTCTCGTCCAGCTTCTCGGGGTACTTGCGGCCGATGATCCGGGCTCCCTGCGTCTGCAGCACGATGCCGGTGATGTGGTGGGCGACGACATCGTGCAACTCCCGCGCCAGCGCCAGCCGTTCGTCATGCCGCGCGGACTCGGCGGACACCCGGTGCTGGTAGTCGCGGAAACGCAGCCACAGGCCCACCGCCACGGCCGCGCACCAGCCCTCCGTGCCCCGGCGGAACAGCGTGCCGGAGGCGCCGGAGGTGACGTCGGCGGTGAACAGGCCGATCGCCATGAGCAGCAGGCCGGCCACCGCGACACAGGCCGCTGTCCGGGTCGGCAGGGTACGGACGGAGTAGGTGGCCAGGATCAGCAGACCGAGCAGCGCCACCGCGCCGGGCTCGCCCGGCAGATCACCGATCCGGGCGACGACGGCGGCGACCGCCGAGACGACGAGAGCGACGATCGCCGCCCACTGCCCCAGGCGGTGCCGGAACAGGGCGGCAAGGCTCACCGTCGCGCCGACCGCCAGATCGAAAATCCAGGGCCGGCCCTCATGGGCGTAGATGGCGGCGACCACGACGAGCAGGGCCGCGAACACGACGGCGAACCCGGCGTCGATCGCGGTCCGGTGCCAACCGGTCGTTGACTCTTCAGCGTTCACGCGATTCACGCTACGGGAACGCCCCCGGCGTCGAACCGGCCGAAAGTACCAGTGCGTTCGCCCAGAGGCGTGCTTTCGGCGGGTGCGGGTACCGGCCCGGATTCCACATCCTGAGGTCATGACCGATCTCGTCGCACACTCCGTGACCTCGCTCTCCGTCCTCGCCGCGCCGGACCACCCGGCCACCGAGCGCAGCCCGATGCTCTACCTCCTCTACGTGCTCAGCGCCCTCGGCGTCATCCTCCTCGTCTACGTGATCGTCCAGGCCATGCGGAAGAACAACCGTCCGTGACCCGGCCGCCGACGCCGCACACCCCCACTCACCTCGACCAGGGAAAGACATGACTCCAGTACTGGAAGCCGACAAGCTCGGCAAGCGGTACGGCAAGCACCAGGCCCTGACCGACTGCGACCTGAGCATTCCGCAGGGGCGGGTGATCGGTCTGGTCGGTCCCAACGGCGCCGGCAAGTCGACCCTGCTCAACCTGGCCTGCGGGCTGATCCAGCCGACCTCGGGCTCGGTCCGGGTGCTCGGCTCCCGCCCCGCCGCGAACGCCGACCACCTTGCCAAGGTGGGCTTCGTCGCCCAGAACACCCCCGTGTACGCCGACCTGTCCGTCGCGGACCATCTGCGCATGGGCGCCCGGCTCAACCCCCGCTGGGACACCCCGCTCGCCCAGCGCCGTATCGAGCAGATCGGCCTGGAGCCCAAGCAGAAGGCGGGCCGGCTCTCCGGCGGACAGCGCGCCCAGCTCGCCCTCACCCTGGCGGTGGCCAAACGGCCCGAGCTGCTCATCTTCGACGAGCCGGCCGCCGCCCTCGACCCGCTGGCCCGGCGCGGGTTCCTGGAGAACCTGATGGAGTTCGTCCTCGACCTCGGGGCCAGCGCCATCCTCTCCTCGCACGCGCTCTCCGACGTGGAGCGGGTCTGCGACTACCTGATCGTGCTGGCCGAGTCCAAGATCCAGGTCGCGGGCGACGTGGCCGAACTGCTCGCGCAGCACCACCGGATCGTCGGCGCCTGGGACGATCTCGCGGTGCTGCCCGCCGGCATCGAGGTCATCCGGTCCGAACCGGCGCGGCGCGAGAGCTCCGCGATCGTCCGGTCCACCGGCCCGCTGCCCACCGACGCGCGCTGGAGCGTGGAGGCCCTCGACCTGGAGGAACTGGTCCTGGCGTACATGACCCGGGCCAGCCTCGCCGACGCCGTACCCGCATCGATGGCTCAGGAGACACACCGATGACCTGGCTGACCTGGCGGCAGTTCCGCACACAGGCGCTCGTGGGGCTCGGCGCGCTGGTGGCGGTCGCGATCTACATGGTCGTCATCGGCCTGCAGTCCCGTGACCGCTACGACCAGCTCCACGCCCAGTGCGACGGCGGCGGCTGCTCGAAGATCCTCAGCTCGCTGACCGACGACTACGGACTCGCGTATGACTTCGCCGGCTATCTGCTCATCGCCGTACCCGGCATCATCGGGCTGTTCTGGGGGGCACCCCTGATCACCCGCGAGCTGGAGGCCGGCACCCACCGGCTGGTGTGGAACCAGAGCGTGACGCGCACCAAGTGGCTGGCCGCCAAGCTCGGCCTGGTCGGGCTGGCCGGCATGGCCGTGACCGGCCTGTACAGCCTGCTGCTGACCTGGTCCGCCAGCAAGGTCGACCTCGTCGCCGACAACCGCTTCCAGCCGCTGGTGTTCGCCGCCCGCAACATCGCGCCGATCGGCTACGCCGCGTTCGCCCTGGTGCTGGGCACGATGGCGGGGCTCTTCCTGCGCCGGACCGTGCCCGCCATGGCGGTGACCCTGGTGATCTTCGCCGTACTGCAGATCGTCGTGCCCTTCGTGCTCCGCCCGAACTACGCCTCCCCGGTGACCGCGAAGGTGCCGGTCACCGCCGAGACGATCCGCAACCTGTCGATGATCGGCCACTACGGCAAGATCGGCGGGCTCAGCGTGGGCGGCGGGCCCTGGGTGGTGTCCACCAGCGCGCTGCTGAACTCGGAGGGCAAGGAGGTCGGGCACACCGACTGGTACCAGAACTGTGTGAACAAGGGGCTCGAGGAGATCCCCGGCTGTCTCGCGGCGGGCAAGCTGCACGTCCAGGTGACCGAGCAGCCGGCCGACCGCTACTGGAAGTTCCAGTGGTTCGAGACCGCGCTCTTCGCCGGACTCGCGGCGGTGCTCGCGGGGTTGTGCTTCTGGCGGATCAGAGGACCCGTCAACTGAGGCCGCACACAGGCCTGAGCGGACACGTCAGCGGCCGGTCGCCTCGCGACCGGCCGCCGTCGCGTTGCCGGCGGGCAGTGGGCCGGAGCCGTCCTGAGCGGCGAACTGGGTCCGGTACAGGGTGGCGTACCGGCCGTCGGCGTCGAGGAGTTCCTCGTGCGTGCCGCGCTCGGCGATCCGCCCCGACTCGACGAAGAGGATCTGGTCGGCCTCGCGGACGGTGGACAGCCGGTGCGCGATCACCAGTGAGGTCCGGTCGGCGAGCGCGGTCTTGAGAGCGCGCTGGATGGCGGCCTCCGACTCGGAGTCCAGATGCGCGGTGGCCTCGTCGAGGACGACCACGGGCGGGTTCTTCAGCAACAGCCGGGCGAGCGCGAGCCGTTGCTTCTCGCCGCCGGACAGCCGGTGGCCGCGGTCGCCGACCACGGTGTCCAGCCCGTCGGGCAGCGCCGAGATCAGCTCCCAGATCCGGGCCGCCTCACAGGCCTCGACCAGCGCGCGCTCGGGGGCGTCCGGCGCCGCGTACTGGAGGTTGGCCCGCACGGTGTCGTGGAAGAGGTACGTGTCCTGCGTGACCACGCCGATCGCGTCCCGCAGGGAGTCCAGGGTGAGCTCCCTGGCGTCCTGGCCGCCGATCCGGACCGTGCCCGAGACCGGGTCGTACAGACGCGGCACCAGCTGGGTGATCGTGGTCTTGCCGGCCCCCGACGGGCCGACCAGCGCGGTCAGCCGGCCCGCGGGCGCCCGGAAGGTCAGGTCGTGCAGGACCAGGGAGTCGTCGGCGCGCTCCCGGGTCGGCAGTGCGATCGACTCCAGGGAGGCCAGGGAGGCCTCGGCGGCGTTCGGGTAGCGGAAGCTGACGCGGTCGAAGGCGATCTCCGGGGCCGTGCCGGCTGTCGTCGGTACCCCTTCGTCCGTGGACGCGGGCCTGGCGGGGGAGGCCAGCGGGCGGGCGTGCGGGCTCTCGGAGATCAGCGGCTTGAGGTCGAGGATCTCGAAGACCCGGTCGAAGCTGACCAGCGCCGTCATGACGTTGATCTGCAGGTTGGACAGCTGGTTGATCGGGGCGTAGAGCCGCGAGAGCAGCGTGACCATGGCGACCAGGGTGCCGATCTCGAAGGCGCCCTCGATGACCAGACGGCCGCCGAAGCCGTAGACCAGCGCGGTCATCAGCGATGCCAGCAGGGTCGCCATGATGAAGAACAGCCGCCCCACCGTCGCCTGCAGCACACCGACGTCCCGGACGCGTCCCGCGCGCTCCCCGAACAGGGCGGACTCCGCCTCCGGCCGTCCGTAGAGCTTGGCGAGCATCGCGCCGCCGACGTTGAACCGCTCGTTCATCAACGAGCCGATCTCGGCGTCGAGTTGCATGCTCGTCCGGGCCAGTCGCTGCAACCGGCGGCCGACCGCCTTGGCGGCCAGCAGGAACAGTGGCACGATCACCAGGGCCACCAGGCTGATCTGCCAGGAGAGATAGAACATCGCGGCGATGATGAGGACCACGGACAGGATGGTCGACAGCGCTTGCGACAGGATCGCCACGACCGCCTGCTGACTGCCGATGACATCCGCGTTGAGCCGGCTCACCAGCGCGCCGGTCTGCGCCCGGGTGAAGAAGGCGATCGGCTGGCGCTGCACATGGCCGAAGATCTGCGTGCGCAGGTCGTAGACGAGCCCCTCGCTGACCCGTGCCGACAGCCAGGTCTGTATGTACACGGCGATCGCGCTCAGCACCGCCAACGCACCCACGGCCACGGACAGTTGGACGACGACATCGGTCTTGCGCGGCACGATGCCGTCGTCGATGATCATCTTCAGCAGCAGCGGGCTGCCGGCCAGAACAGCCGCGTCCACCACGGTGAAGACCATCAGCGCGGCCAGCGCCCTGCGGTACCGCAGGGCGTACGGAAGAATCCGGCGTACCGTACCGGGTTTGATCCGCTGTTTGCTGATGCCCTCGTGCATGCGCGGAATGAATGCCCCAGATGTGCTCAACGCTGAAATCCTTCCGGGTGTTTCCGACTCGGTGAAGCCACAATGGCGGGATTGCCCGAGGACGACGTCGTCGTCGAAAGGCGAAGCGCACCGAGGCTATTGCCGCCACGGACGTGGAACAAGCGCTCGCCATGCTGTAGCAGTGTGGGGGCGACGCCGGGCAGCGGTACCGGATCCGCAGGTGACACTGTTCAACCGGCGCGAAGCAGCGGTTGAACAACGGCGGCACAGATGAGCGGTGTTGAGCGGCCTGTAGTGGTGTGACATCGTCCTGTCTCCGAGGCCCAAGGGGGCCGCAACGGGGATGTGACAGGGTCGTGGCGGGTAATTCCCGTGACCCTTCGGGGGGTAATCCGCGGCGAAGTCGTCGAAGGCGCGCGGAAATTCGCTGAATACATGAACCCCGATTTTTGCCGGACTTCCTGGATGGGGTGCTGTGGTGGGTGACGCAGAGAAGTTCCTTCGATCGAGGGCGATCGTGGAGCCCTTGGTCGACCGGTTCTACGCCTGGTTCCACACGGTGGCACCGGTCCAGGCCGCGATGAACCTGGCCAACCTGCAGGTGCCGCTCCTGGAGTCGTACCTCCAGTCGCCGCAGGTGCACGTCGCGGCAGGCACCAACCCGGAGCTGCGCGGCGGCTACTTCGTTAACGTCGCCGAGGAACGCGGCGACGAGATAGGCGACCTGCTCGCCTCGATCAAGCGCGACCGCGCGCCGGCCCTGCGGTTCGCCGCGGCCGTCGCCGACGCGGAGGAGCTGCTGCGGCAGAACGCGACCGGGTTCGATCTGACCCCGTTCTACCCGCAACTGCCCGCGGAGCTGTCGGGGCTGGTGGAACTGGCCTACGACACGAACAACCAGGCGTCCGTGCGCTATCTGGAACCGCTGCTGTACACGAGCGAGCTGTACAGCGAGGCCCGGCAGTCGGTGCAACTGTCCCTGGAACCCGGCGTGGAGCGGCCGTTCATCCTCAGCACCCCGCGCCTGCCGTCGCCCGACGTGCTGGAGCTCGACATCCCCTTCCGCCACCCGGGCCTGGCGGAGCTCTTCCGCGCCAGGTTCCGGCCCACCAGCGCAGCCCGGCTGCGCGAGGCACTCGAACTCGACGACGCCCAGGCCGAGTTCCTGCCCAGGCTGCTGGCCGACGAGCCCAGCGTGTCCACCGACCGGCACATCGAGGCCGGTGGCCGGATCCGCTACTTCGGCCACGCCTGCCTGGTCCTGCAGACCCCCGACGCGGCCGTCGTCACCGACCCGTTCATCAGCGCCGACGCCTCCGCGGGCGACCGGTACACCTACGACGACCTGCCCGACCACATCGACCTGGTCCTGATCACCCACGGGCACCAGGACCACATCGTGCTGGAGACCCTCCTCCAACTCCGCGGCCGGGTCGGCACGGTGGTGGTCCCGCGCGCCGGCAAGGGCAGCATGGCGGACCCCTCCATCGGCCTCTACCTCAAGCACCTCGGACTTCCGGTGCTGGAGGTCGACGACTTCGACGAGGTGCCCTTCCCGGGCGGCAAGGTGGTCGCGACCCCCTTCCTCGGCGAGCACTGCGACCTCGACATCCGCGGAAAGTCCACCTACTGGGCCCAGTTGGCGGGCAGGAACGTGTTCATCGGCGCCGACTCCTCGGGCATCGACCCGGGCCTGTACCGACGCGTCCGCGAGCACCTGGGCACCGCCGACCTCGCGTTCCTCGGCATGGAGTGCGACGGCGCCCCGCTGACCTGGCTCTACCAGGCCCTGCTGACCCGCCCGGTCTCCAAGAAGATGAGCAACTCGCGCAAGCTGTCCGGCTCCAACGCCGCACAGGCCGCCGCCATCACCACCGAACTCGGCGCCGGCGAGGCCTACATCTACGCCATGGGCGAGGAGAGCTGGCTCGGCCACGTCATGGCCACCTCGTACACCGAGGACACCTACCAGCTCAAGCAGATCGACGAGTTCCTCACCTGGAGCTCTGACCACGGCGTCAAGGCCGAACACCTCCTCAACCAGCGTGAGTGGCGCTGGCAGTGACGCCTCCCGACACCACCCATGAGGAACCCACCCGGAAAGGAACCTCCCGTGCCCAATCCGTTCGAGGACGACGACGCCCCCTACCTGGTCCTGGTCAACGACGAAGGCCAGCACTCGCTGTGGCCGGTCTTCGCCGACGTACCCGAGGGCTGGCAGCGGGTGTTCGGCGAGGCCGCACGTCAGGACTGCCTCGACTACATCGAGCAGAACTGGACCGACCTGCGGCCCAAGAGCCTGATCGAGGCCATGGAGAAGAACTAGGCCCGCACACCGTGCGGTCGGGCCGGGGGGAGGTCGCGCCATGACAGTGGAACTGCTGCAACACCGGAGCGTGGCGGAGGCGTTTGCCGAGCGCGCCGCCGCGCACCCGGAACGCATCGCGCTGACGATCGTCCGGAGCTCCGCCGAAACGGAGCAGGAGACCCTCTCCTACGGCGAGTTGGCCCGGCGCGTCCGACGGCGCGCCGAGCGTCTCGCCGCCCGGTTCGCGCCCGGCGAGCGCGTACTCGTCGCCCTGCCCACCGGCACCGCGTTCGTCGAGGTCTACCTCGCCTGCCTCACCGCCGGCCTGGTCGCCGTACCGGCGCCGGTCCCCGGTGACTCGGCCAACGCCACCGACCGGGTCGCCGGGATCGCCGAGGACTGCGCCCCCGCCCTGGTGATCGCGGAGGCCGACGCCTGGGAGCCGCTCGCCGAACGGCTGCGCGGACACGGACCGGTCGTGGAGGCGGCGGGCGCGGCCGGCCCCGGCGACGGTCCGGCGCCGTACCGCGGCGACCGGGACACGCTCGCCGTCCTTCAGTACAGCTCGGGATCCACCGGAAGCCCGCGCGGAGTGATGCTCAGCCACGGCAACGTCCTCGCCAACACCGCCGCGTTCTGTGCGGCCACCGGCGTCGGGCCCGAGGACGCCTTCGGGATCTGGCTGCCGCTCCACCACGACATGGGACTGTTCGGCCAGCTCACCGCCGCACTGCTCCTCGGCGCCCCCATCGTCCTGATGCCGCCGACCGTGTTCGTACGGCGGCCCGTGGAGTGGCTGCGCATGATCGACCGGCACGGCATCACCGTCACGGCCGGCCCCGACTTCGCCTACGACCTGTGCCTGCGCCTGGTGACGGACGACATGCTCGACGGAGTCGACCTGTCCCGGCTGCGCGTCGCCTTCAACGGCGCCGAGCCGATCCACGTCCCCACCATGACCGCCTTCACCCGCCGCTTCGCCCGAGCCGGCCTCCGTCCCGACGTGATGTCACCCGCCTACGGCCTGGCCGAGGCCACCGTCTACGCCACGGCGGTCCCCATCGGCACGGCGCCCACGGTGCTCGTGGCCGACCCGGGCCGGCTCGCCGCCGCCGAACACCCGCGCCTGTGCCCGGCCGAGAGCGGCACGGGCAGGGAGATCACCGCCGTCGGACGGCCGGGCCATCCGGAGATACGGATCGTCGACCCCGACACCCGACACGCCCTGCCCGCCGGCTCGGTCGGCGAGATCTGGGTGCGCGGAGCGAACGTCGGCTCCGGCTACTGGGGGCGCCCCGAACTCGACGCCCAGGTCTTCGCGGCCCGCCTCGAAGGCACAGGCGTCGACGAGCAGGACACCGGCTCCTGGTTGCGTACAGGCGATCTCGGCGCGCTCGTCGACGGCGAACTCTTCGTGACCGGCCGGCTCAAGGAACTGCTCGTCGTCCGTGGCCGCAACCTCTTCCCGCACGACCTGGAACAGGAGGCCCGGGCCGCCCACCAGGCCCTGCGGGGACACGTCGGCGCGGCCTTCGCCGTCGCCGCACCCGACGAACGGATCGTCCTCGTGCACGAGGTCGCCCCCAGGACGGCGGACGACGAACTGCCCCGCGCCGCGGCCGCGGTGACCCGGCGCCTGACGACCGCGTGCGGGGTCCCCGTCCACAACGTCCTGCTGGTCCGCCGAGGCACCGTACGTCGCACCACCAGCGGCAAGATCCGCCGCGCCGAGATGCGCGACCGGTTCCTCGCGGGCGACATCACGGCACTCCACACCGAACTGGACCGAGAGGTACGGCAGTTGAGCGCAGGGGGCACCCCGTGACGGCACCTCGGACCGCCTACGCGGTATCGGACACCGCCCTCGACGCCGCCCTCGGCGACCCCGAGGAGTCCGCCGTCCGCAGCGCCGCCCTCGACGCCGCCGAGGAGTTCCCCGCGCACCTGTGCGCCCGGCTCGACGCGTTCGGGCTGCCCGCCCACTACGTACCCGCCGAGCAGGGTGGAGCCCTCACCGATCACGAGGAACTGCTGCGCCTGTGGCGGACGGTGGCCCGTCGGGACCTCAGCGCGTTGATCGCCCACGGCAAGACCTACCTGGGCGCCGTACCGGTATGGCTCGCGGGCGACGCCGAGCAGACCGCGGCGACCGCCGCCGCCGTCCTCGCCGGCCGGCCCGTCGCCTGGGCCCTGTCCGAACCCGACCATGGCGCCGACCTGTTGGGCGGCACCCTCACCGCCACACCGCACCCGGGCGGATACCGGCTCGACGGCATCAAGTGGCCCGTCAACAACGCCACGCGCAGCAGCCATCTCACTCTGCTTGCCCGCACCGGCGCGCCCGGCGGCGCACGCAGCCACAGCCTGTTCCTCGTGGACAAGCCGGCCCTGGCGGCCGGGACGTGGCACACCCTGCCCAGGGCCGCCACCCACGGCGTCCGCGGCATCGACATCTCCGGCCTCGCCTTCGACGGGGCGACTCTCCCGGCCACCGCCCTCCTGGGTCCCGAGGGCACGGGTGTCGAGACCGTCCTGCGCGCTCTCCAGCTGACCCGCACGATGTGCGCGGTCCTCTCCCTCGGCGCCGGCGAACACGCCCTGCGACTGACCGCGCGCTTCACCGCAGAGCGCGTCATCCAGCGCCGCCCCCTCGTCGACCGCCCCCACCCCGGCGCGGTCCTCGCCCGCTGCGCCGCACTCCTCGCCGCCGTCGAGGCCACCGCACTGATCGGCGCCCGCTCCATCCACGGCCTCACCGCGGAGCTGAGCGTGAGCTCGCTGGTGGTGAAGTCCCTCGCCCCCACCCTGGTGGACGCGGTCCTCGGCGAACTCGCCGAACTGCTCGGCGTCCGCTCCTATCTCACCGGCGTCCACGCGCACGGCGCGTTCCAGAAGGTGCGGCGCGACCACCACGTCGTAGCGGTGTTCGACGGCAGCACACCGGTCAACCGCAGTGCTCTGGCACAGCAGTTCCCCCGCCTGGTACGCGGCTGGACCACCGGCACGGTCGACGCCGACGGCCTGGCCGAGACCGTCTCGGTCGGCACCGCGCCCCGGCCGCTGGACCTCTCCGAGCTGACCCTGATGTCCCGGCACGGCAGTTCCGTCGTCCAGTCACTGCCCGCGCTCGTGGAGTCGATCGCCGTCCGGGGCGCCCCCACCGGGCTCGCCGAACACGCCGCCGCAATGCGGGCCACCGCCGCCGCGCTGACCGGCCCGCTGAGCGAGGTACGGCCGGCGCCCCGACCGCCCATGCACGCCTACGAGTTGGCCGAGGCGTACGAACTCTGCTTCGCGGGCGCCGCATGTCTGCACCTGTGGGCCGCGCACCACGACCGGCACGCCGGGGAACCGCTGTGGCAGGACGGCCTGTGGGCCAGGGCCGCGCTGCGCGCCCTGTCGGCCCGGCTCGCCGATGTGCTGCGCGCGCCCCGCCCGGGCCCGGCACCCGGCGACGACCACATCGACGGCCTGCTCTCCCACCACATCTGCGAGTCGACGGCCATCGGCGCCCCTGTCACGCCCTTCGGCACACCCCTGCCGCTCGCCACGGGCGACCGGCAGGCCCGGGAGCGCACCGCGTGAGCGCCGACCGTCTCGACACCCTGCTCGGCGACCCAGGTGACCCCGACAACCCGGTCGGGCACGCGGCCGTACTCGCCGCCGACGAACGCCAGTCGATGCTCCCCGAGGGCGAGCGACTGCTCGACGCGTACGGCATGAACGCCGAGTACGTGCCCGCCGCCTACGGCGGCCGGCTCACCCGCGTCGACCGACTCGCCGAGATCCTGCGCACCTTGTGGCGCCGCGACCCCTCCCTGGGCCTGGGCCACGGCTTCAGCTCCTTCATCTCCGCCGTAAACGTCTGGAGCGCGGGCGACGAGCAACAACGCCGCACCACGGCCCGGTTGCTGCTCGGCGGACACAAAATAGCCGCCGCCTTCCACGAGTTGGACCACGGCAACGACTTCCGGCACGCCGAGTGCGCCGCCCGCCCGACCCCCGGCGGAGGCCATCTGCTGTCCGGCCGCAAGGAGATCGTCACCAACCTCGCCCGAGCGCAGGCACTCGTGCTGTTCGCCCGCACCGGCGACCGCGGCGGCAGCCGCGACCACAGCCAGTTCCTCCTCACCCGCGAGACCCTCCCGGCGGACCGCGTCCACGACCTGCCCCGCTACCCCAGCTCCGGCATGCGCGGTGTCCAACTCGGCGGCATGCGATTCACCGACTGCCCCCTCCCCGAAGGCACGATGCTCGGCACACCGGGCCAGGGCATGGAGATCGCCCTGCGCGCCTACCAGATCACCCGCTCCGTCTTCCCGGCCATCAGCGTCGGCCCGCTGGACACCGCGCTGCGCACGACCCTCGCCTTCGCCCGCGACCGCCGCCTCTACGGCGGGACCGTCGCCGACATCCCCTACGTACGCGCCGTCGTCGCCCGCGTCCACGCCGACCTGCTCGCCGTGGACGCCTTCTCCGGCGTCGGCGTCCGCGCCCTCCACCTGGCCCCCGGCTCCACGGCCGTGTACGCGCCCGCCGCGAAATACCTGACGTCCCGAATGGTGCTCGACGCCTTCGAGGACCTCCGCTCGGTGCTCGGCGCCCATGCCTACCTGCGAGAAGGCCCGTACGCCATCTTCCAGAAGCTGGCCCGCGACATCGAGCCCGCCGCCTTCGCCCATGTCTCGCGCGCTGCCTGCCTGGTGATGCTCCTGCCGCAACTGCCCCGCCTCGCCCGCACCGCCTGGGAGACCGGCCCGGCCGCCCCGCCCTCCCTCTACGACCTCGGCGCGGACCTCCCCCCGCTGCGCCTGGAGAGCCTGGTGGCCGGCATGCCCCGCGTCGACGGAGTCATCGGCACCCTCACGGAGATCGCCGCCGGCGAGCCCTACAGCGGACCCGAAGGCCGGTTCGCGGCCCGCTTCGCCGGTGAACTGCGCACCCTGCGCAAGGAATGCGCCGAGCTCTCCCCGGCGGACATCACCATCGACGCCTCGCCCGAGGCGTTCGCGCTCGCCGACCGCTACACCGTCGTCCTCGCGGCCGCGGCGATGCTCGCCGTGTGGCGCCGGGGCGGCGACCGCCACCCGAGGGCCGCGCTCGCCCTCGCCCTCGACCGGCTCACCGGACGCCTCGGCGGCGCCCCGGTGCTGACCCCCGCCGAACGCGCGGACGCCGAACAGCACGTGTTCGACCTGGCGGTCGAGCGGTTCGAAGACCGCAGGCTCCTCGATCTGACCGCCCGGCCGATCCCGGGCCGATGAAGGGAACACCGTGACCGAGACCGATCCGACGCCCGCCCTGCGGACCCCCGAGGGCATCCAGTCCTGGCTCCTCGAAAGGGTCGCCCACTACCTCCAGCGGCCCAGCGAAGAGGTCTCCGCGGACGCGTCCCTCGCGGAGAACGGAATCGACTCGGTGTACGCGTTCGCCCTGTGCGGCGAGATCGAGGACCGCTACGGGCTGCAGATCGAACCCACGCTGCTCTGGGACGTCGACACCATCACCGAACTCACCGCCCACCTCGTGGGCCTCGTCCACGAGTAAGGAAGAGGAACACGGGAATGGTCCTGCCCGCACAGGGAGTCCGGGAACTGATGTCCGGCCAGCTCGGCATCTGGTACGCCCAGCAACTCGACCCGGACAACCCGGCCTACAGCATCGCCGAATACACCGAGATCCACGGCGACTTGAACGTGGACGTCCTGGTAGCGGCGCTGCGCCACGCCCTGACCGAGGCCGACACGTTCCGGCTCCGGTTCCGGCTGGACAGCGGCCGACCCCGCCAGTACGTCACCGACCTGGCCGACCCACCGGACCACCCGATCCACGTCGTCGACCTCACCGCCGATGCCGCCCCGCGCGCCGTCGCCGAGCAGTGGATGCGTACGGACCTGGACCGCCCCGTCGACCTCCTCCAAGGCCCGCTGTCCGCACAGGCCGTCCTCGTTCTCGGCCCGCGGCACGTCCTGTGGTACCAGCGCGCCCACCACATCGTCCTCGACGGCGGCAGCCTCGCGACCTTCGCCGACCGGGTGGCCACCGTCTACAACGCCCTCCTCGCCGGCCGGACCCCCACCGAAGGCGCACCACGCCCGGTCTCCGTCCTCATGGACGCCGACCACGCCTACCGCACCTCGGACGAGATCGACCGGGACCGCCACTACTGGCACGAGGCACTGACGGACCTGCACGAGAGCGGCCCCCAGGGCAGGTTGCTGTCCGGGCGGCCCGTACGGCACACGGACGACATCGCCCCCGACGAGGCCACCCTCCTCAGGACCGCCGCCCTCCGACTCCGCACCGGACTCGCCGGCCTGGCCATCTCCGCGGCGGCCCTCCACCACCAACACGCCACCGGGGAGAGCGACTTCGTCATCGGCGTGCCCGTCGCCGGCCGCACCACCCGCCAGGAACTCGGCATCCCCGGCATGACCTCCAACGTCCTGCCGATCCGCTTCGGGCTCCACCCGCGGACGACCGTGGCCGACCTCCTGCGACAGACCGGCCGATCCCTCCGCTCCGGCCTGCGCCACCAGCGCTACCAGCACCGCGACCTCCTCGGCGACCTCCACCTCGTCGGCGGCGGCTCGCTGTGGGACCTCAGCGTCAACGTCCTCTCCCTCGACCGGCCCCTCCGGTTCGGCGACTGCACCGCCGTCCGAACGGGCCTGTCCAGCGGACCCGTCGACGAGCTGAAGATCGACCTCTACGACCGTGGCGACGACGCCGGTCTCCAGACGATCGTCCAGCTCAACCCCGACCGCCACGACCCGGCATCGGCACCAGGCATCGCCCGCCGGTTCCGCGGAATCCTGGGCCGACTCGCCGCCGCGCAACCCACCGACTCCCTGCTGCGCCTCGACCCGCTCGACACACGGGAGCGACACCGGCTCCTGACCTTCGGGCAGGGGCGTACGGCCTCCAGGCCGCCGGAGATGATGGCCCCCGGCCTGTTCGAGGCACAGGCGGCGCGAACACCGGACGCGGTGGCGGTGGTGAGCGGCGACATCACGCTGACCTACGGGGAGTTGGACGAGCGGGCGGGCCGTATCGCAGGGCGCCTGCGGGCGCGTGGCGTCGGCCGCGAGAGCGTGGTGGGGCTGTGTCTGGCACGGGGTGTGGACATGGTCGCGGCGATTCTCGGGGTGTGGAAGGCGGGGGCCGCCTATCTGCCGCTGGATCCAGAACTGCCCGCCGAGCGGCTGCGGTTCATGCTCGCCGACACCGGCGCCGCCCTCACGCTGAGCCACCGCGACCTCCTCCCGCAGGGCGTCACCGAGGACGTTCTCCGCCTCGACGACCCGGCGATCGACGCGGAGTCGGACACCCGGTCGGTGGAAGGCGCGAGCACGCCCGTCGACCCGCGCGACCTCGCGTACGTGATGTACACGTCGGGCTCGACGGGCAGGCCGAAGGGCGTCGCGGTCACGCACGGGGGACTGGCGAACTACGTGGAGTCGGTGCCGGAGAGGCTCGGCTTCGAGCAACTCGGGGCCCGGTACGCCCTGTTGCAGCCCCAGACCACGGACTTCGGCAACACCGTGCTGTTTGCCAGCCTGATGTCAGGCGGTGAACTGCACATCCTGGACGCGGCGGCGGTGACGGACCCGGCGGCGGTGGCGGAGTACCTCGCGACGCACCGCATCGACCACATGAAGGCCGTGCCCTCGCACCTGGCGGCCCTGGCGTCCGTGGCCGGTCCGGAGAGCGTGCTACCTGCCGGATCACTCGCATTGGGTGGCGAGGCGGCCCAACCCACCTGGTTGGCTGAGCTGTTGACGGCCGCCGATGCCCGCCCTGTCTTCAATCACTACGGTCCGACGGAGACCACGATCGGCGTGCTCACCGGCCGGCTGGACGCGTCTGAGGTGCGCTCCGGTGTCGTAGCGCTGGGGGAGCCCGTCCCCAACACCCGTGCGTATGTGCTGGATTCCTGGCTTCGGCCGGTGCCGGTCGGTGCGACCGGTGAGCTGTATGTGGCCGGGGCGCAGGTGGCGCGGGGCTATGTGGGGCGCCCGGGACTGACCGCGGAGCGGTTCGTGGCCTGTCCGTTCGGCGGGTCGGGGGAGCGGATGTACCGGACCGGGGACCGGGTGCGGTGGACGGAGGACGGTCGGCTTGTCTTCGCCGGACGTGTCGACGACCAGGTCAAGATCCGCGGTTTCCGTGTCGAACCCGCTGAGGTGCAGGCCGTGTTGGCCGCGCATCCCGCCCTCGACCAGGCCGTGGTGGTGGCCGACGGTACGGAGACACCCGGCGGAACCCGGTTGATCGGCTACGTCGTACCCGTCGAACCGGACATCGACCGCGAGCAACTGGCCACTGACATCAAGGAGTTCGCCGCAGTACGGCTGCCCGCGCCCCTGGTGCCCGCAGCGGTCGTCGTCCTCGATGAACTGCCTCTGACCCCCAACGGCAAGCTGGACCGCAAGGCACTGCCCGCCCCCGAGCCCGGAGCCGGAGCGGGGCGCGGGCCGGCGGACGCGCAGGAGGAGCTCCTGTGCCAGGAGTTCGCCCGCGCGCTGGAACTGCCCCGGGTCGGCGTCGACGACGACTTCTTCGCCCTGGGCGGCAACTCGCTGCTGGCCGTGTCGCTGGTGGAACGGCTGCGTACGCGCGGGGTCGCGGTGTCGGTGCCGGCGCTGTTCGAGACGCCGACCCCGGCCCGGCTCGCGACGGCCGCAGGCCCGAGACCGGTCTCCGTGCCCGAGAACCGCATCCCGCAGGGCAGCGACCGGATCACGCCCGAAATGCTGCCGCTGATCGACCTCGACGAGGCGGAGATCGCGCGGATCGTCGCGGCGGTGCCGGGCGGTGCGCCGAACATCGCCGACGTGTACCCGCTGGCCCCCCTCCAAGAGGGCATCTTCTTCCACCACTTGGCGCGGGCCGAAGGTGAGACGGACGTCTACATGAGCTGGGCCGTGCTCCGGTTCGACTCCGGGGGCCGGCTCGACCGCTTCCTCCTGGCGCTTCAGCGGGTGATCGACCGGCACGACATCTACCGCACCGCGATCGCCTGGGAGGGGCTGCGCGAACCGGTGCAGGTCGTCGCCCGGCACGCCGAACTCCCTGTCGAACACGTCATGTTGGACCCAGCCGGTGCCGACCCGGTGGACCAGTTGCGGGCCGCCGCCGGCAACTGGATGGACCTGGGCCGGGCGCCCCTGCTGCGCGTCCACCATGGCACCGACCCCCGCGACGGACACTGCCTGGCACTGCTGCGCATGCACCACCTGGTGCGTGACCGCACATCGATGGAGGTGCTGCTGGATGAGGTCCGGGCGTTCCTGGCCGGGCGGGGCGAGGAGCTGGCGGCGCCCCTGCCGTTCCGGGACTTCGTCGCACAGGCCCGACTCGGCGTCCCGCGCGAGGAACACGAGCGGTACTTCGCCGGGCTGCTCGGCGACATCACCGAGACCACCGCCCCGTACGGGCTCCTCGACGTACGGCGTGACGGCACCGGCCTGGCACGCGCCCGGCAACCGGTCGACGACCGACTGGGCGCGCGGGTACGGGAATTGGCGCGCACGCTCGCCGTCAGTCCGGCCACCGTCTTCCATCTGGCGTGGGCTCGGGTGGTCGCGACCCTGTCGGGCCTGGACGACGTGGTGTTCGGCACCGTGCTGCTCGGCCGGATGAACGCCGGCGCGGGCGCGGACCGGGTCTCCGGGCCGTTCCTCAACACCCTGCCGGTGCGGGTGAGTCTGGACGGACCGAGCGTCACCGAGGCGCTGACGGGACTGCGGGGCCAGCTGGCCGGACTCCTCGCCCACGAGCACGCACCCCTCGCCGTGGCCCAGGCGGCGAGCGGAGTCCCCAGCGGGAGCCCGCTGTTCACGTCGATCTTCAACTACCGGCACGGGCAGACCGAGTCAGGTGTCGACATCGAGGGCGTCGAGCTCCTCGTCAGCAGGGAGCACACCAACTACCCGCTGAACGTCGCGGTCAGCGAGACCGGCTCCGGGTTCGACGTGAACGTCAGCGCGCTCACCCCCGCCGACCCCGAACAGATCCACACCCTGCTGCACACCTGCCTGCACAACCTGGTCACCGCACTCACCGAGGCCCCGGACACCCCACTGGCCGCGATCGACGTGGTGGGGGAGGCGGAACGCCACCGAGTGCTGACCGGCTGGCAGGGAACGGACCGCGAAGCGCCTGAGCTGATGGTGCCCGGGCAGTTCGAGGCCCAGGTGGCGCGGACGCCGGACTCGGTCGCGGTCGTGTGCGGTGAACAGGCCCTGACCTACCGGGAGATGGACGAGCGGGCGGGCCGGCTGGCCGGACTGCTGAGGGCGCGCGGTGTCGGCCGTGGAGGTGTGGTGGCGCTGTGCATGCCGCGAGGTGTGGACATGGTCGCGGCGATCGTCGGCGTGTGGAAGGCGGGGGCCGCCTATCTGCCGCTGGACCCCGAACTGCCGCCCGAGCGGCTGCGGTTCATGCTCACCGACAGCGGCACCGCCTTGGTCGTCGGCCTTGAGGAAGAGCTCGACGAGCTGCCGTTGGGGCGTGTCCAGACGCTCCCGCTCGACCATCCGGTGGTGGCCGCCGAGTCGGCGACCCGGCCAGCGGAGGGACCAGGTGTCCCCGTGGACCCGCGTGACCTCGCCTACGTGGTCTACACGTCGGGGTCGACCGGCCGGCCGAAGGGCGTCGCCGTCACCCACGGCGGACTCGCCCACTATGTGACCTCGGTGCCCGGTCGCGTCGGCTTCGGGGATCCCGGCGCGCGCTACGCGCTGTTGCAGGCGCAGGCGACGGACCTGGGGAACACCGTGGTCTTTGCCAGCCTGGTGTCCGGCGGGGAACTGCACATTCTGGACGCGGCGACGGTGACGGACCCGGCGGCGGTGGCGGAGTACCTCGCGACCCACCGCATCGACTGCCTCAAGGCGGTCCCCTCGCACCTGGCCGCCCTCGGCTCAGCAGGCGATCCGACCGGACCCGTCCCGGCGAAGTCGCTGGTGCTGGGCGGCGAGGCGGCCCAACCGGACTGGCTGGCGGAGCTGTTGACGGCTGTCGGTGAGCGGCCTGTCTTCAACCACTACGGTCCGACGGAGACCACGATCGGCGTGCTCACCGGCCGGCTGGACGCGTCCGAGGCGGACTCCGGTCTCGTACCGCTGGGGCAACCGGTCCCCAACACCCGTGTGTATGTGCTGGATTCACGGCTGCGGCCGGTGCCGGTGGGCCTGACCGGTGAGCTGTACGTCGCCGGTGCGCAGGTGGCGCGGGGCTATGTGGGGCGCCCGGGACTGACCGCGGAGCGGTTCGTGGCCTGTCCGTTCGGCGGGTCGGGGGAGCGGATGTACCGGACCGGGGACCGGGTGCGGTGGACGGCGGACGGTCGGCTGGTCTTCGCCGGACGGGTCGACGACCAGGTCAAGATCCGCGGTTTCCGTGTCGAACCTGCCGAGGTTCAGGCCGTGTTGGCCGCGCATCCCGCCCTCGCTCAGGCGGTGGTGGTGGCGCGTGAGGACGCTCCCGGTGACACCCGGCTGGTCGGCTACGTCGTACCGGATGATCCGGATGAACTGGACACTGACGCCGGTCAGTTGGGTGAGGCGGTGCGCGCGTACGTCGCCGAGAGGCTGCCCGGATACATGGTCCCCGCAGCCGTGGTCGTACTGGAACGTCTGCCGCTGACCGCGAACGGCAAGGTCGACCGGGCCGCCCTGCCCGCCCCCGAGCGAGTGACGACCACGCGCCGGGAGCCGGCCAACGAACGGGAGTCCGCTCTGTGCGGGGCGTTCGCCGAGGTGCTCGGGCTGCCGTCGGTGGGTGTGGACGACGACTTCTTCTCCCTGGGCGGGCACTCGCTGCTCGCGACCCGACTGGTCAGCCGGGTGCGGGTGGTCCTCGGTGAGGAACTGCCGATCCAGGAACTGTTCGCCTTTCCCACGCCGGCCGGGCTCGCGGTCCGGCTGGCCGAGCACGTCAGTGAGCCCGAGAGGGCCAGGCCCGCGCTGCGGCCGATGCGTCAGAGGGAGAACATCTGATGATTCCCATGTCGTTCGCTCAGCGGCGGATGTGGTTCCAGTGGCGGGTCGAGGGGCCGAGCGCGAGCTACAACAGCCCGACCGTCGTCCGCCTGCACGGCGAACTGGACCGTACGGCCCTAGGTGCCGCGCTGCGTGATGTCATCGGCCGGCACGAGGTGCTGCGGACCGTCTTCCCCGAGTCGGACGGCGAACCCGGACAGCGGATCCTCGACCTCGACGACCTGCCCTGGGAACCGACCCTCGTGCACGTCCGGCCGACGGACGAGCCGGCCGGCTCCGGGCAGCGCCTGGTCTCCCTCGACGACCTGCCCTGGGACCGGCCCGCACTGGATCTGCCGGTTGTCGAGCGGACCGTGGAGCCGCCGACCGCCGAGGTGACGGCGACGGACCTGGCCGGCGCCGTGGCCCGCGCGGCGGCGCACGCCTTCGACCTCGCCGCCGAAATCCCGGTGCGCGCGTGGCTGTTCGCCATCGCGCCGGACGAGCACGTCCTGCTCCTCGTGATCCACCACATCGCGACCGACGGCTGGTCGCACGGCCCGCTCGCCCGGGACCTCGCGACCGCCTACGCGGCCCGCTGTGAGCAACATGCCCCGGACTGGGAGCCGTTGCCGGTCCAGTACGCCGACTACGCCCTGTGGCAAAGGGAGTTGCTGGGCACCGCGGACGACACCGGCAGCGTCCTGGCCCGGCAGACCGCGTACTGGCGCGCAGCCCTCACCGCCGTACCCGAGGAACTGCCGCTGCCCACGGACCGCTCGCGCCCGGCCGCACTCTCCTACCGAGGACACGCCACCGGCGTCGGCATCTCTGCCGCGACGCACCGCGCGCTGACCGACCTGGCACGCGCCCGACGGGCCACCCTGCCCATGGTGTGTCAGGCCGCGCTCGCCGTGACCCTCTCCCGGCTGGGCGCCGGCTCGGACATCCCGGTCGGCGTACCGGTCGCCGGACGCTCGGACGAAGGCCTCGACGACCTGATCGGCTTCTTCGTCAACACCCTCGTGATACGCGCCGACTTGACCGGCGAGCCGACCTTCACCGAGGTACTCGACCGGGTACGGCGCACCGCCATCGACGCCCTCGCGCACCAGGAAGTGCCGTTCGACAGGCTCGTCGAGGAACTCGCCCCCACGCGCTCGCTGGCCCGCCACCCCCTGGTCCAGGTCCTCGTCGCCCCCATGGACACCGCGTCCACCGTCGAGCTGCCCGGCCTGCGCAGCGAGGTCCTCTCCCTCGGCCGCCCCCACGCAAAGTTCGACCTGGAGGTGTCGGTGGGCGAGACCTACGACGCCCAGGGCGCCCCCGCCGGACTGCGCATGGCCGTGATGGCGTCGGCGGACCTGTTCGACCTCTCCACGGTCGAGCGGATCGCGGCATGCCTGCGACACGTCCTGGAGACGGTGGCCGCCGACCCGGACGTCCGCGCCGCCGCGATCGACGTGGTCCAACCCGCCGACCTGCAAAAGATGTTGGAGACCTGGAACGGCGCTGACGTACCCGCGGCCGACACCACCGTCCCGGACGCCTTCGCCGCCCAAGCCGCCCGTACCCCCCAGGCCACCGCTCTGGTCTGCGGCGACATCGAACTCGACTACCGCGCACTCGACCAGCGCGCCAACGCCCTCGCCCACCGCCTCATCGCGTCCGGTGTCGGACCGGAGACCACCGTCGCCGTGGCGATGGAACGCTCCGCCGACCTCGTCGTCGCCCTGCTGGCGGTCCTGAAGACGGGCGCCGCCTATCTGCCTCTGGACATGGCCTGGCCGACAGCCCGTACGACCGCGGTGGTACGGGACGCGGGGGCCCGCGTCCTGCTGACCCACCGGGCCACAGCCGGACACGAGACCGTACGGGCCGCCAAGGCCGACGGCGCCCACCTCGTGGCCGTCGATGCCGCGTCCCTGCCCTCGGACTCGCACCGTCCGACGTCGACGGCATTGCCGGACGGCGCCGCGTATGTGATGTACACGTCGGGGTCGACCGGTGTGCCCAAGGGCGTGGTGGCGTCGCACCGCGATGTCGTGGCGTTGGCGTCGGACCGGTGTTGGGGTGTGACGCCTCGGGTGTTGTTCCATGCGCCGCATGCTTTTGATGCGTCGTCGTACGAGTTGTGGGTGCCGTTGTTGTCCGGTGGCACGGTCGTTGTGGCGCCCACGGAGGCGATGGACGGCAAACGCCTGCGCGCCCTGATCACCGACCACGACGTGACCCACGTCCACGTCGCGGCCGGACTGGGTCGGGTGCTCGCGGAGCAGGATCCGCATTGCTTCTCGGGTGTGCGGGAGGTGTTGACCGGTGGTGATGTGGTGCCGGTGGGTGCGGTGCGGCGGATCCTGGCGGCCAACCCGGGTGTGGTGGTTCGGCACTTGTACGGGCCGACCGAAGTGACGCTCTGCGCAACCCAGTTCGCGGTCGAGGACGTGGAACGGGTCGGCCAGGTGCTTCCGATCGGGCGACCGCTCGACAACACGCGGGTGTTCGTCATGGACGGTGGGTTGCGTCCAGTGCCGGTGGGTGTGACGGGTGAGTTGTATGTCTCGGGTGCGGGGTTGGCGCGTGGTTATCTCGGTCGCGCTGGGTTGACGGCGGAGCGTTTTGTGGCGTGCCCGTTGGGTGCGGCTGGTGAGCGGATGTACCGGACCGGGGACTTGGTCCGCTGGTCGGCGGACGGGCAGCTCGTCTTCGTGGGTCGGGCGGATGAGCAGGTGAAGATCCGCGGTTTCCGGGTGGAGCCGGGTGAGGTCGAGGCACTGCTGGCCGCACACCCGGGTGTCGCGCAGGCCGCAGTCGTCGTTCGTGAGGATGTCCCGGGCGACAAGCGCCTGTTG